>JAWLES010000054.1:0-13617 GCA_041685935.1 Desulfobacteraceae bacterium
TGTCTCGATTCTGTTGCCATGATGCCTCCTTGTCTTTTTGGACGGCATCATACCCCACGGCACAAGCCTGCGGAAGATGCGGTTTAATAACCGCTTACAAAATTACAGACAAGATGTTACACTAACAATTTGGGCGGGGGGGTTAATTTATTAGATATTGAGGCTCAACCAGGAGATGAGAATGATATTCTGAATAATGTAACTGACCAATCCTCTTCTATAGACATACTGGGAGACAACACTGGAAACCCGGGTTCACCCGTACCAGAACCAGCCACAATGATTCTTTTCGGTATCGGCCTGCTAGGTATTGCAGGAGTATCCAGAAAGAAAAAATAATACAGCTTTAAAGTTTTAGTCGCTTAAAATAAGGTGGAGTCAATTATGGCTCTGCCTTTTTATTTCAATTCAAGATTATAATATAAAATTGGAATATGGACTATTCTACTCTACTTGTAGTATAGTAGACAGAGCAATAATGCTATCAAAACGTACCATTGAAATCAAGAACCAAGGCAGGACTGGAAGGCCCTATAATCGCTGACCAGCTTTAGGCCAAAATCGACTACTATAACGATCTATCCGGTTTCAATCGTCATAAAGGTCCATATCAGGATAGTATTTTTTTGCACATTCCCGGCAGATGCTATGACTGAATTCCGCATTAGAGTGTTCTTGGATATAGGCTTCAAGCTGATTCCAGTATCCTTTGTCATCTCGAATTTTTTTGCAGTGCATGCAGATAGGCAACATCCCCCTGAGAATTTTCACTTCTGACAAAGCTGCTTTAAGTTCTTCATTTTTTTCAATTAACGACAAATGGGCCTCTATAAGTTCTTTAAACTCATTGAGCGTACTCTCATAAATGCTTCCAAATTGATTTTCCTTATTATCTATTGCGCAGATCGTTCCAAACATATGACCGCTTGACCAGCAAACTGGATATCCGAGATACGCAACCATACCATAATCAATTTCCGGTGCATTCTTCCATGAGGGATCTTCCGGTGCGAAAGAAACTTGCAGCTTTTGGTTGTTTGTAACGACAGATTCACAATAATGTGTTGCCATCGAAACTTTATCCCCTGATTTATAAGGATTTCCAGGAGACCGGGCAGATCTCATGATTTCTATTTCCGGTGGATGCACTCTTGTTATAATAGCTGACGGAACAGATAATATGTTGGCCATTATATCAACAATATTCTGCCATTTTCCCAGGATATCTCCTGGAATTTCAGTCTCTTTACTTAGTATTTCAGGCATTCTTACCTCACCATTTCAATTATTATTCGGCGTACATATGGAAATCAGAAAACCCATACTAATCTTAATTCTCATCCAGCACTTTTCGAACGGTTTGGGCAATATCCCTGTTTAAGATCGGTTTCATCAGAAAGGCCTTTACACCTATAGCTTCGGCTTTTTGCTCATCGATCCGCTCACTGAATCCGGTGCAAATGATCACCGGTAGGTCCGGGCGAATCGCAATCATCGCACGTGCCAGTTTCTCCCCGGTCATATTGGGCATGGACATGTCAGTGAGGACCAGGTCGAAGGCATATGGATCCATTTTAAATTTTTCCAGGGCATCGATACTGCCTGTGCTGGAAGAGACCTCATAGCCAAGTTTTTTCAGCAATGCCTCTTCCAGTTGTATAATCGGAGCCTCATCGTCCACAACCAGGATACGTTCATTTCCGGTGGGCAACGGTCTGTTTTTCTCGCTCTTTTCAAATTCCGCTGTTTTGTTTATAACCGGCAGGTATACATGAAAGGATGTGCCTTTCCCCGCTTCACTGTAGACTTTGATATCCCCACCATAACTTTTGACAATGCCGTGTACCACTGACAGGCCCAATCCGGTCCCTTTTCCGTTTTCCTTTGTGGTGAAATAAGGATCAAAAATTTTTCCCATCATATCGTCCGCAATGCCGGACCCTGTATCAGAAACCGTCAGCACAGCATACCGGCCGGATTCCATATTCTGACTGATAAAATCTTCTGTTTCGAGATCAAATTCTTTAAGTCTTACTGCGATTTCTCCCACATCATCTTCCAAGGCATGAGACGCATTTGTAATCAGGTTCATGGCGATCTGGTGAAGTTGAGTAGGATCTGCTTCAACTGCACCGCAATCCTTCTGGATATCCTGTTTGATATGCACGTTTGCCGGTATTGTCGAACGGATTAACTTCAAAACTTCTTTTAAAACCGGCTGAATCTGGACAGGTATGGGCTGCTGTTCTGACTGCCTCCCTATGGCAAGGATCTGCCGGACCAGGTCTTTGCCTCGTTTTCCTGCGTTCATAATCTCTTTCAAGCTCTCACGTTCAGGACTGCCTGGATCGAAATCATCTATAATCATTTCGGAGATACCAAGAATCGGAAACAGAATGTTGTTGAAATCATGGGCGATGCCTCCGGCAAGCGAACCAATGGATTCCATTTTCTGGGTCTGCTGAAGTTTTTCATCTATTCTCTTCTTTTCTGTTATGTCGGTCAATTGTTCTATGACCAGATTGATCCCGCCGCTCTCATCGAGAACCGGATTACTTGTGCAAATAAAATGTTTTTCCAGCTCAGGAACATATTTTGCCAGAGTTTCCATTTTTTTGGTTGCCACAGCTTTTGATGTGGGACAAATTTCACAGGGGCTGGTCCTTCCGATCAGTTCATAACATTTTTTACCCTGCACGTCTGCTTCAGTAAGGCCCAAAAGATCATACCCGGCCCGGTTATACCTGACCACTGTTTGATCCGGCAGCTGTATTCCGATCACATCCTTTATAGCATCAAAAACACCTTCAAGAAGGTCTTTTTGGGATTTTAGTTCCATTTCAATATTTTTGGTATCCGTAATATCCCGAACCCATTCCATGAACATTTCAACCTTACCTTGTTTATCCTTCAGGGGAATCACTCTTAGATCCACCCATTTCCCGTCCGGTAATTGTACTTCTGACTGAACAGGAAGGCCGGTTATTAAAACGTTTTTGGCCAGGCAGTCGGGACAGGGATCATCAAAACCGCGGTAGGTGTTGTAGCATTTCGTACCCAAAAGACGCTTTTCCTCCGGCACAGCCCCATACCCCTGCCAGTTGCTATAAAGAATATTCATCTGCGGGTCATGTATAGAGATCATATCCGGCACAGCACCCAGCATTCTTTCAAATCGCTGTTTAGTTTCTCTTAAAACCTCTTCGGCCTGCTTGCGCTCGGTGATATCACGAACATTGGCAAGTATAATGTCCTCATCATGAACGCTGACCATCTGAATTGAAACTTCAACGTTAAATACGCTTTCGTCTTTTGGTCTGCGGGCTTCCCAATCGAACAACAATTTTTTGCCATTTAAAACTTCTTGCCATCTTTCCAGTAGAACTTTCATTGACATTCTGGAACTGGAAACATCTTCAATACTCACTTCAAGTGCTTCTTCTTTTGTCAGCCCATATATCCGACACATCTTGTCGTTGACATCAAGAATTTTCCCCTCCAGGTCATGAATAAAGATAGCATCTTGTGTATTGTCGAATATTTTTTTCAGGCGATCTTCTGCAAAATTACAGTCAGCTTCCGCTTTCTCTAATTCCTGAATTCGTTTTTCCAATTCTTCATATGTGGGTTTCACTGTCATAGGAACCCCCTTTTAAAATTTTTTCGCTGGTGCCAAACACAGAATCATCCCAGGGCACTTTTATGGGTAAATCCGATTATACACAAGTGAACGTAAAGCTGCAATTTTTTTTTTCCTGATGTGAAAGTGTGACTTCGTTTCATAACTTTAAAAAAGTTCAATTGCCAATCCAGTGAATCAACCGCCAGACAAAACCTTTTGGATTCGATTTCATGAAAACCGATCTACTCGGTTTTTTCCCTGTACCCCATGGGCAGCTTTTTAAACCGGCCGCCGTGGAGAACCGGGTCACCTTCATAGCCCAGGGCCTTGAAGTCGATGTAGTCGGTCTTGTCCACCAGATTTCCTACATCCCTGCCCTCCTCTTTCATTTTGGCAAAATCCGTTCCCTTTTTGGCAATCTTTTTGAAATCCACATCCCGGTTGTCCTGGTGACATCGGTTGCAGGATTTTTCCCCTTTCAGGCTGTCATGGCACTGCACACAGGAGAGCGCCATTTCCGCCGGCATGACCTCGTGATCTACACGCCAGTACATCCAGGTCTCCTTCCATTTATACGACCCGCTGAATTCAAGCCCGGCGGCTTCTGTGCCGTCCCGGAAAGCCTTGTCCCAGTCCAGATTTTTCCAGTATGCGGTTTTGTCCTCCCCGTTTCTGGGAAAAAGATGCGGAATCAGGATATGCAGGTACTCTTCATCCACTGCCTGGACCCCTTTCATTATCTTGAACGGGGTGATTTTGGAGTTCGGATCCTTGAACGCCCCGACCGGTTCAGTGATATTGATCACTTCCTGCTCAAGATTCACTTTATCCCCCATGAGCACCCGGTCCATATATCCATTATACCAGACGTAGTTCGGTACTGCGGATTCCTTCCATCTGAACTCCCCCTTTTTCCAGTGATAATCCGATTTGCCGTACTTGTCTTTTCTGACTTTCCTGCTCTTGTCGCCTGCTTTGGACCAGTCCCACCATGTCTTGGTGGGTTTGCATTTGGCGTATACCGGGGAATGACAGACATTGCAGGCAAGGGCATCGGTATGACGGTTCAAGTGATGTGAGATCAGGTTGTCGCTGTAATGCGGTGAACTCGAATGGCAGGTCTCGCAGGAAAACTTGCCTTCAACCACAGGCACAGAGGAGCTTCTGCCGGGTATTTCGTGGTTCCTGGTTTGGTGGCATTCAGTACAGGCGAAATCATATCCGCCCATGTGAACATCGCACATGCGGTCCGGCTGCAGCAGCTGCCTGGACAGATCCGCATGTTTGATGGCATCTCCCCCGCCGCCGTTAAAATGACAGGCGCCGCAGCTTGCCCTGCTGGTGTGGCCGACATTTTCCGCCACGTGTTTGAGATCGACATTGTCTTTGGGCATACCAGCGCCCGGGGGGTCTTTTTCATAGGTGCCGGTGGTATCATGACAGACCAGGCAGTCAATTCCGGTCTGATCGGTGAAATCAAAAGAATCATCCTTCCATCCGTAACCTGCATGGCAGCTTGTGCAACGAGCCTCGTTGCTGATGGGGCTGATTCAGTAGTTGTTCAGGGCGGTCGTCCCCTTTCCGTGAAGGATCTTTTTCCGCTCGCCCGTGGTATACGGGGACGGCCCTTTCCACAGCCAGTGTGCGGTGGAAAGGATCTCCCTGCCCTGTTCCTCGTGGCACCTGAGACATTCGGTTGTCACTTCTGTCGGCTCCGGTTCCTCTTCAAGCTTGACCAACTCCTTGTGGTCCGGCACGTTGTTTAAATGACACCCGGTACAGCTTACAGGACCTTTGGTCTGCTCTTCATGGCATCCGATACACTGCTGGTGGTACGCCGCCTTCAAGCCCATCCGCTCGGGGAAATCCGGCTTGAATGACTCCTGGTGACAGGCGGAGCAGCGCGTGGTTTCCTTTGCATCCGATTTTTGAGGGCGAAGATGGTGGCATTTGCTGCAGTCGTTAACAAGTGCGGCATGCCGTTTGTGTGCAAACCGGACCGGCTCGTAGTGATCCTCCCTCTTTTTGATTATGGGGCTGTCCAGAAGAAAGTACACTTGTGTAACATCATCCAGAGAAGTTCCCTTCTCCATAAGAGACAAGCGGCGTTCCATCATGCCTTCCTCTTTGACTTTTTCCACAAACGGCACCACTTCCCCGGCCCGCTTTTCCGCCTCTTTCTGGTCCGGCGCCACCCAGCCTTCGGCATTGGATAAACCGGTGCAGCAGACCATCAGAACCAGTGCGCTCCACAGTATTTTTTTCATCATCAAGACACCTCCCCTGAATCCTGCAGTACAGGCAGGTATGTAACAAGAAATCGATAAATAAACATCAGCGCCGCCACTAGCCCGGCAGTGACCAGGATTTCTCCGGGTGCCGGGAAATAGGCTCCTTCACTCAACGGCGGCCTGTATCCCACGATAAATACATTCACCCGGTTGACCACCACGCCGCCGACAATTAAACAGCTTGCCGTAAACAAAGCTTTCCTGGACCGCCGGACCCGCTCGAACAACAGCATACCCCATGGCACGATCACGCCGAGCACCATTTCCACGATAAAAGAGTTGGTCTGTGCGGTGCCGTCCAGAAGGTAAGTCCAGGTACCGCGTACCGCCATGTCGCCGACTTTCAGCAACAGATAGGCCCCCAGGAGATAAACGGTGATCCGGGTCAGAGGCGAGAGCACATCCATCTCCGGATCGGTTTTGAAAGAAGATGTGGCGAGGGTTGTTTCAAACACCACCATTGGATACCCCACTGCAATGGCGGAGGTGAGAAACAGAAGGGGCAGAATCGGTGTGTACCAGAGCGCATGCAGCTTTGTCGGCGCAATGAGCATCAAAGACCCGAGACTTGACTGGTGCATGCAGGAGAGAACGACCCCGAGAATCACAAAAATCCACATGATTTTGTCGAGTATCCGGTCACCGATAACCAAAATTTTATCCACCAGTGTATTCAAGGCGGACAATGCGCCCGGCAGGTTCACACGACCCTTGAACTGCTCTGCGACAATCGGGAAAAACTCGATATACAGAACATTCAAATAGATCATCACACACATGGCCACTTCGAACAGTACCGAGTTGAGGTTCCAGTTGAACATCGGTTTCCATATGGCCCAGGATCGGCCGATGTCCACGAAAAGGCCGAGCACCACAAAGGTATACCCCAGCATGGCCGTGAGCAAAGCCGGGCGGGTCACTGCTTCATAATGATGACGACCGAAAATGTGTGCCAGGGCTGCAGTGGAGAAGCCGCCTGCTGCCAGGGCAACACCTGTGGCCACATCGATTCCCACCCAGAGCCCCCAGGGCCGTGCAGTGGACAGGTTGGATACATACCCGATGCCTCCTGTGAAACGGGCGATCACCGCCAATGCACCGGCGGCCATGAACGCGGCCATGACCAGAACTCCGGGAGTCCAGAATTTACGCCTGAGAGGTACCGGTCTATGTGTCACGGTTCACCTCCTTTGATTTGTCATTTTCGGATGAATTGTTGAATTTGTACATGAGCGCTCCAAGGGCCCCGAAAAGAAGGATGGGAGACCACAGGTAACTGAAAAGACCGTGCTGGATGGTTTCAGCAAGTTTCGGCGGCGGGTTGTCCGGCAGGGTCGGAAGATTCACCTGTTCAAACTGCACGTCTGAAATGTACAGCCAGGATGTTCCGCCGACCTCCTTTTCTCCGTAAACATGCTGAACATACTTGCCCGGATTTTCACCAAGCCGCTTCTTAGCCAACTTTAAAATTGTTTCCCTGCGGCCGAAGGTGATGGCTTCAGTGGGGCAGATCTCGGCACATCCCGGCAGCCCGCCCTGCTCCGAGATCCGGTCATAGCAGAAAGTACATTTCATCACCCTGGGAGTGATGGGATCGTCGTACTCGTACGCAGGAATTTCAAACGGACAAGCCACCATGCAGTACCTGCAGCCGATGCATTTGGTCACGTCGTACTGCACCGCCCCGGTTTTCCCATCCTTTGTCAACGCCCCGACAATGCATGCGGATACACAGGAGGGATCCTGGCAGTGCATGCACTGGACTTTTACAAAACTCGGTACCGGCTTTTTAAACTGGTCCACACGGCCGATAAAATACCGGTTTATCACAGTATACGCATCATCATCAGGTCTTCTGTCCTCATCAAACACAGTGCAGTGACAATCGGTTATTTCCGGCACCGGCAGTTCGTTAACCCGACTGCAGGCCTCTTCACATTTCCGGCAGCCGATGCACCGGGTCAGATCCACAAGACATCCGTAAGCATCCGGCGGGGCTTTGGAATCCCACGCCTCGGATTTTTTCGGGGATACAGCAGCAGAAGCGCCCGCAGCCCCGATTACCCTGAAAAAATTCCGTCTGTTTAGAAACATCTTTCCTCCACACATTTGCGGTTTTTATCCTTTCCGTATTCCAAGACGGACCATTCCCTCTGTTTCATTCCGAAAGAGCATTTCATCCCCGGACCTGGCAACGATCATGGCAAGATCATGGATCACATCCTCATCCGTCAGCTTCACTTCCAGTACCTGCCCTTTATCCAAAGTTTTCAGAACACTTTTGCATTGAAACAGACACAAGGGAGTAATCACTCCCCGAAGGTCAAGTATGTTATCAGCAGCCATAAAAGATCCTGACGGGTTTAATTCTTTTTGAACCTCCTGCTGCAACACCTGTACCGGCCTGGAACAACAGCCGCCATCGATTAGTAACCCCCTGTTTTTAAAGTCGTAAAATCATGCATCAACGAAATACTTGACAGAAAAAGCGGCCCATGTCATTTAAACTATTGTTGAAATTAGCCGAAATTTTAAACAACCGTTTAAACACTCAACTCACCCGGTTTAAACACAAACAACCAGGGTACGGAACCGGAGAAGGTGCCATGGACGAACATGAAATCAATACATTCTGGAAAAAGATCGTAAATACCATCAATGACGGCCTGATGTTCATCGGCACTGACGGCACCATACTGATGATCAACCAGGCGTTTGAATCCCTGACCGGTTACCGGGCTGATGAAGCCGTGGGCATGTCATGCCTCAGCCTTGGCTGCGATGCATGTGAACATACGCTTCAGACCGGCCGCACGTCTGCATGGTGCAAGCTGTTCGAAGAGGGGCACGAGGATATGAAAAAATGCCGCTGCCTTGTCAGGCGGAAAGACGGGAGCCTGGTCCCTGTCCTGAAAAATGCGTCGGTGTTCCGGGATGAAAGGGATAACGCCATCGGGGTGGTGGAAACCCTTACGGATATATCGGAAATCGAAAAACTGGACCGCAAAATCCAGGTTCTGTCACGGCAATGTGAAAGTGAAAACGGTTTTCTGGGGATCGTGGGAAGGTCTTCGCTGATGCAGGAAGTCTACGAGATGATCCGGAAAGCCGCCAAAAGCAGCGCCCCTGTCATTATCACCGGAGAGAGCGGCACCGGAAAAGAGCTTGCAGCCAATGCCGTTCATATGGCCGGACCGAGAAAGAACGGGCCGTTTATCCAGCTCAACTGTGCCGCACTGAATGAATCGGTCCTGGAAAGCGAGATTTTCGGACATGCCAAAGGGGCATTCACCGGGGCGGTCACCGATCATATCGGCCGTTTTGAAGGGGCCCACAACGGGGACTTTTTCCTTGACGAAATTGCAGACATCCCTTATCCCATCCAGACCAAACTGCTGCGCGTACTGGAATCGGGCCGGTTTGAACGGGTAGGCGACATCACCCCGGTCAAGGTGGATGTCCGGATCATCACGGCCACCAACCGGAACCTGGAGGACATGTTGAAAAACAACGAATTCAGACAGGACCTGTTCTTCCGGATCAATGTCATCCCGATCCATATGCCGACGCTGCGGGAGCGAACCGAGGATATTCCCCTTCTGGTGAACGAGTTCATCGGGCGGCTCAACATGGAAACGGGAAAATCGATCCGGCGGTTGAGCCACGAGGCCATGGATCTTTTCATGTCATATCCCTGGCCCGGCAACGTCAGGGAGCTGAAAAACACCATGGAATATGTATATGTAACTTCAGACGGTCCGACCGTGGAATTGGAAGACCTTCCAGGAAAGCTCACGCAAACAGCGCTGAAAAAAGATTCCTCCGGTTCACCGGAACCACTTGGACAAACCGGGGAACCGCCGGACAAAGCCGAGCTGATCCGGGCCCTCCGGCAAACCGGGGGCAACCAGACCAAAGCGGCTGGGATTCTCGGCATTAACCGGGTCACAGTCTGGAACCGCATGAAAAAATACGGCATCGACATCAGAAAAGTCATGTCCCATTGATGATACGGTGGCCCCCACTTTTGCCGTCAGTTTCTTTTCTCAGCCTTTCAGTTTGTTCACCGCTTCGCACAACAGATTTTTGAACCTGTCCAGGGTTACTGGATACGCCTGCATGGGAATGCCCATCCAGTCGCAGTAATCAAGGAACGCCTCCGGGTTTTCCGCCATGTATTGATCAAGAAATCCGATTCCGTCCAGGACAACCGCTCCGCCTGTATGTCTTGGAAAGTTTTCGTTGGCAATACCCTTGTCCCATCCTTTGAACACCTGCTTTCTGAACTTCACCCAGCCCGGCGTCATGAACCAGACAGGCTCCCCGCCTGCAACTTCGTCTCTGATCCGATCCATTTCCTCGTCGCTTGCCAGCATATTCATACACTGGGTGGCGTCAATCCGGGATACATTCGGACCCTGTTCCTCGATAATATGCTTCATCAGCCGGGTGGGATTGTCCGCATTCACATAACAGTATTTGCCCCCGTACACCACGACCACATAAGAGGCTGCATTCTTTGCCTTTTCAATGGTCTTGATCAGCTGGTTTTCAAGCTCCGGGATATCCTGGTGCAGCCCGGGTGTAGTATAAAAAACATGGGATGTATCCAAAAACCCTTCCTTTACCAGATGATTGATTTCAGGACTCATGGTCCCGCAACTCACAATTGCCGTATTTTCAAATGAACATTCTTCCATAAAAGCTCCCGTTTTCAGAGGTTTTCAATAATTCCGTATGCGGCCGCCCCTTCCGGCCGCATACGGGTACGGATCAAATCAGTTTCCCAGCGTAGAGGCAGCGGCTTCCTCCCGGACATGTTCGTTCCATTTGTCCCCCCAGAGATCGGGGACGGTTTCTTCGACCTGAACAATGGATTCCCAGCTTATCCCGATTTCAGTGAAAATATTTTTCAGTGTCTCCTGGTCCGGAGCCATCCAGAGACAGTAACGCATGCCGAGTTCCTCATTGTAATAAGTCCTCAGCCAGGTTGCCGATTCCACCCGGGCAAGCTTCCGCCAGTTGGCCTGAACCTGATTGCAATCACTTTCAGGCGCATTGTGCACCATCATATATTTGTATTGCCTACTCATGTCCGCCTCCTTTTTTGTTATATTATCGCTTTTTTCGCCATCAGTCCATGCGCATTCAACCAATGTTAACAACAGATAAATCAAAAAACGTACCAGGCAACATTAAATTTTTTAAACTTGATAACCTCTTAAAATGTAAGTAAAATTAAATTTTATGGCACATACAGTAGAATCGATGGAAACGACACAATGAACAAGCAGCGCCACAGGTAGCGCTACTCATATCAAAAGGTGACGGTTATGGAAAATCTACAGTCCGAAATCCGGCAAAATGAATTTGTCAAACTGCTGCTCGAATCCATCGGAGACGGCATTTTCGTTCTGGATACGACCGGCCGGATCATGGCCTGGAACCCGGCAATGGAAAACATCACCGGGTATTCGAAAGAAGAGGTGCAAGGCAAGAGCTGCCAGTTTCTCCGGTTCAGCCAGTGTTTTGAAAAAGACTGCCCCACCGGACTCCATGACTGCGGGATTTTAACCCACGGCAAGGTCAGCCCCACCGAATGTCTGCTGGGCCACAAAGACGGGCATGCCGTGTGTGTCACCAAAAACGCAAGGGTTATTAAAAACAGGGAAAACCGGGTCATCGGCATAGTGGAGGCGGTCACCGATCTTACGGAACTCAAGGACACCCGGCTGAAAATGGAAGAAGCCACCCGGCGGCTCGGAGAGTTGAACCGGCTCGGCGGGATCATCGCAAAAAGCCAGGTCATGCAGAACGTATTCTCGTTTATCAAGGCCTCCGCAGCAAGTGATGTCACGATTCTTATCCAGGGGTATAGCGGCACCGGCAAGGAACTGGTTGCAGGGGCCATTCACTCCATAAGCGAACGCCGGAACAACCCCATGATAACGGTCAACTGCAGCGCCCTGTCCGAAACTCTCCTGGAAAGCGAGCTGTTCGGCCATGTCAAAGGCTCTTTTACCAATGCCGAAAGGGACCGGATCGGCCGTTTTGAGATGGCGGACGGGGGAACCATATTCCTTGATGAAATCGGGGAGATCACCCCGTATATGCAAGTCAAACTGCTGCGGGTACTCCAGCAGAAAGAAATTGAGCGCGTGGGCGAATCAAAAAAGAGAAAAGTGGACATCCGGATCATCGCAGCCACGAACAAGGACCTCGAATCCCTTGTCCAAGCCGGGTATTTCAGGGAGGACCTGTACTACAGGCTCAAGGTTTTCCCTATTCATCTTCCCGCGCTCAAGGACAGAAAAGAAGACATCCCCCTTCTGGTGAATCATTTTATTAAAATCAACAACAGAGCCACGCAAGCCGATGTAAAGGGCATCTCTAAACAAGCCGTGAAAGCGTTCATGGATTATTTCTGGCCGGGGAACATCCGGGAGCTGGCCAACGCGGTAGAGCATGCGTTTGTCTTGTGTTCGAACAGACAGATCGAGGTCAACGACCTTCCCATTGAAATCCGCAACTATCACCATACCGGAAAAGCCTTTACCCATCCCCTGGAAAACCGGATCTCCGAACCCTCGGGCGGCACGGAGAAACTGACCAGGTCAACACTTGTCAAGCTTCTGGAGGAAAGTGACTGGAACAAGGCGGAAGTGGCAAGACGGATTTGCATGAGCCGGGCATCGGTCTGGAAATACATGAAAAAATGGGATATTCCCCTGCAGCTCTGACTCGGATCCGCTATTCCCTTTCCGCATCCCTGCCCCTTCAATTCGAAAACTGCATCGCAAAAGAAACGCTGTAAATTCGATCACATGGTTGACCGGATGAAACAAAAGAGCGGCTGGAAGGCGGAATCTGCAGTAAAACCGGCTTGAATAAAACAGAAGTACCAGACTGGCCATATTCATGCCCCCCCCCTGAAAATCCCGAAAAAGGCAAGCATGCCGGCCATCACCAGGATGGTTACAACCGGCTTGACCATCTACATATACGGGAGAAACTCCACTCCGAAAAACAGGCGCAATTCATCCTGCACCGACTCCTTGAACAATTTCAGATGTTTTACATAATATGCTATGTCTTTTTTCAATATCACCGATCACAGGTTCGATTTTGTAATTTTATACGGTATTATGCCGGAGTCCGAGGCGGCCCCTGGCGATGACGGGCCGCCCCGGACTCCGGCTGAGGTGGTTAATCAGATTACGGAGGTAGGTAAACGCCAATCTGATAACTGGAAACCTGATCTGCATATTCGATGCCTGGACTTCCCTGTTTGTGAAAATTTCATGTGCAGATGCCCGTACACAGGTTCTTAAGAGCACAAAGAACTCCATGTTTCCTCCGCGGTTGGAATTAGAGAATTAAGGGGACATCTATGATAAGTTTTGTCAAGGGGGAAAATGGAGATTTCCCTTCACTTTTTGAAAATATCCTCCAAGAAGCGTTAAACAGGAGTTTAAGAGATAAACTGCGAAAACAGCTGCAGAATACCGACTGGCGTGGATTTACGCCGACACAGACTGTAAGACCCCCCTATCATCTACCCTGTGGTCGAATACAGATAGGACTTCGGCCTGGGTCTTACTCGGTGTTTCCAGCCGCCGGGCAGGTTTGCGATCCTTGCTTTTCAATGTCAGCACGGAGTGCAGGTGCCGCATGTCATCCATGACATCCTCAGCGGTGCGACTG
>JAWLES010000055.1:0-13236 GCA_041685935.1 Desulfobacteraceae bacterium
TGAACTCATTGTCAATCCCACCATCGAACAGATTGCCGAAAGCGATATCGAACTTGTAGTGGCGGGTTCGAAGACCGGTGTGAACATGGTGGAAGCAGGCGCCGGCTTCGTGCCTGAGTCTGAAATGCTGGACGCAATTTTCTTCGGTCACAAGGAGATGCAGCCGATCATCGATCTGCAGAACGAACTCAAGAAGGAAATCGGCAAAGCCAAACGGGAATTGCCTGAAATTATCACTGACGAGGCGCTTGCAGAAAAAGTAAAAACTGCCGCAGGCGACCGGATCAGCGAGTCTCTCCGCATAAAGGAGAAAATGGCTCGGCAAAAAGCCATAGACAGCGTACGGAAAGAGATCACGGACTCCCTGTCTGAAATGTACCCTGAAAGAACAGGCGAAATTAAGGGAATTTTCTCAAATCTTGTCAAGCAGATCAGCCGGGACATTGTTCTGAATGAAAAGCAGCGGATCGACGGAAGGCGTTTTGACGAGGTCAGATCCATCACCTGCGAAGCGGGCCTGCTGCCGAGAACCCACGGAAGCGCCCTTTTCACAAGGGGCGAGACACAGGTTATCGGAGCACTGACCCTTGGGTCGGGACTTGACGAACAACGGGTGGAAACCCTGTCAGGGGATGAAACCAGACGGTTCATGCTCCACTACAATTTCCCGCCTTTTTCAGTGGGTGAGGTCAAACGTCCCGGGGGACCCAGCAGGAGGGATATAGGCCACGGCAGCCTTGCAACCAAGGCTGTTGAAAAAATTCTGCCGCCGCCTGAAGAGTTTGAATACACGATCCGGTTTGTGGGCGAAGTTCTTGAATCCAACGGCAGTTCGTCAATGGCAACCGTATGCGCTGCCAGCCTGGCTCTCATGGACGGAGGGGTTCCTGTAAAATCCCCTGTTTCCGGCATCGCCATGGGGCTTGTGAAGGACGGGGACAATGTTGCCGTACTTTCCGACATCCTCGGTGATGAAGATCATTTCGGAGACATGGATTTCAAGGTGGCGGGCTCAAAGGACGGTGTTACAGCGCTGCAGATGGATATAAAGATCAAGGAGCTGTCCAGGGACGTGCTGGAAAAGGCTCTTAACCAGGCCAGGGAAGGAAGGCTCCATATCCTGGACCGGATGCTTGCCACCATTGACAACTCCAGAAGCGAGATCTCCCCTTACGCCCCGAAAATCATCCGGGTGGAAATCAAGCCGGACAAGGTAAGGGAAATCATCGGCCCTGCAGGAAAAGTGATCCGGGCAATCCAGTCCGAGACCAACACCACCATCGAAATTGATGACGCGGGTGTTGTCAAGATCGCAGCGCAGAACGAAGAGGATGGAAATGCTGCGCTGGCCAGGGTGAAAGACATAGCCCTCGACCCTGAAGCAGGTGAGCTCTACGACGGCAAAGTTGTAAAAATCACTGACTTCGGCGCTTTTGTAAACATAAAGCCCAACGTTGACGGACTGGTGCATATCTCGGAACTTGCCAACCACAGGGTGAAAAAAGTCACGGACGTGGTTCAGGAGGGAGACATCATCAAGGTAAAAGTCCTTGACGTCTCCAAAGACGGGAAAATCAAGCTCAGCTACAAGGCTGCGAACGACCAGTGACACCTGAAGAAAGGGTCCGCTTATGCCCCTTGGCAAGCGGGAGCAAAGGGAATTCGATATTCGTATCATGCGGAAACCTGTCGTTGCTTATTGATGCGGGCCTTTCAGGTGTGGAAACAGAAAAACGGCTCAAGGCGTCGGGAATATCTCCTGACAGCCTTGACGCCATCGTGGTTACCCATGAACACTCCGACCATATCAAAGGGGTGGGCGTACTGAGCAGACGGTATCATATTCCGGTTTACATTAACAGGCAAACCTATGAAGCCGTCCCCAAAATCGGCAGGCTCGCCGGTGTTGAATTTTTTAACTGCGGTACTGCGTTTAATATCAACGGGGTGCGCATCGATCCGTTTACCACATCCCATGACGCTGCCGACCCTTCCGGCCTTACCCTCTCCTACGGGGATGCCAAAATAGGCATTGCAACAGACATGGGGGTGGCCACAGCACTGGTCAAACAGAGGCTGAAAGACTGCAGCCTTTTGTACATCGAATCAAACCACGACCCGGACATGCTCATCAAAGGCCCCTATCCATGGCCGCTCAAACAGAGGATCAGGGGACGCCAAGGCCATCTGTCAAACGAGGATACAGGCCGCCTTTTAAAGGAGCTGGCAGGAAAAGAGCTCAAGCATGTAATCCTTGCCCACCTCAGCGAGAAAAACAATACTCCTGAAAAAGCCTATCAATCAGCCTGCGCCGTACTCGAACCCCTGGGCATCGGCATTGACGTGGCCATGCCGCATGAGCCGGGCAGTGTTGTAAACCTGTAAAACCGATTACTGCACCACGCTCACCAGCATTTCATTTGTTTTTTTCAGCCTGAAAATCAGTTTTTCAATAACCTTGTCCTTGATTTTTTCACGGATGTCGGAACGGAGTTTGTCAAGGAGCTTATGATCCACTACCATAACTATAACAGTGTCATTGGCGATCACACCGGTTATCCGTGTCGAGCCGGTTATAAAGGCAATCTCTCCGAAGAAATCCCCTGGAAATATCCGTGTGATCGGAACCGCGTCATCACCCTTGGTTACACTCACGGTCCCGGAAAGCAGTATAAAAAAGGCTTTCCCCATCCCCCCTTCATTTATGACGTACTCCCCCTGTTCGTAAACAAACAGGCTTGAATGTACATCAACAAGGGTTTCGAGCTCTTCCCTGGAAAACGCATCAAAAAAATCCAGCCGGCTCATGATATCAAGGATCTGTCCCTCTTTCAAATGCGCAACTTTTTTCAAAATCCGTCCCTCCTGATGAACGAGGCTTTCCTTTTGAAATTCAATCCATAAATCATCATATAAAAAATCTCACCCGCAGGCAATTATTATTACTTTGCCGGGAAATCCTATTCACCGATCCTTTAAAAACAGATGGTGATATTCGTGTTCGGATATATGCTTTTTTAAAAATTTATGGATAAAATCATAGATCTCTTCCAGTTCGCTGCCGGAGAGACGTTTCAAAAGTGTCTCCATGAAAGTGTCCTCTGAAAATTTCTGCAGATAAAACTGCACCGTCTCTTCATCAGTGGGTCTGTCCATCCCGAAAGCGCCGAGCCCTTTGTAGTTGTGGATAAACCTGTGGGTGTCATGGTTTTTCATAATCCGCCTGTTTGTGCCGTATCTGTTTTTCAATTAAATTCCGGGCAGTGCTGCAGGCATTCGCCAAGCCGGAGACAAATCAGGCCGGCAAGCCTTTGCCCTTTCCTGTGCCCGGAAGAATATATCATTTATCAAGAGTGTACTTCAGAATACGTGTTTTCTTTTAATGGATAAAGGAAAAAATATTTTCCGGCTTGACTGGTTTGCCCGAATCGATTACTTGTGTGGAAAAGAAACCACTTACACAAAACACAATGATGTGACTGCAAAAAGGCTTCATATGGAAAATTTGCCCAACATGCCTGAGCATATATTCCCTTTCAGGGTGCCGCTGAGTCTCATAGATACAGGGGGTGTGGTATACAACGGCAGATATTTTGATATTTACAACCAGGCAAGGGATGAGCACATGAGAGACTGCGGGTATCCGTATACCCGGCTGAACAGTGAAGCGGAATGCCACCTGGCTGTGGTTGATGCCGCCATACAGTACAAACTTCCGGTGTTCTACGATGATCTTGTCGAAATTGTCACAGGAATCGACAGGATAGGGTCCAGCAGCATCACATTTAACCAGGCCATGTACAAAAACGGCAAGGAGCTTCTCTGCAACCGGGCCAGGTTCGTCATGGTATGCACCGGCGCAGGTTTTACCGCCAGAAAAATTCCCAAGGACCTTATCCTGGCACTTGAAAAAGGCCCATACTGATCAGTATTTTATAATCAAGGGGCTGTATATATTATTTCCGGATAAATTTGCTGATCTGATCCCTTTTGACATGCCAGGCACCTTCTGAATCCTTAAAGCCTTCAATAAACCCTGAGCGCAAAAAACGCCTGATTTTAGGGGAGGCAAGGCCGGACATGGCTGCGAACTCCTTGACCGAAACGCATCCGGCAAGCATGTCCGCGCTGAGTTCAGGGGATTTGACGGAATAGCCATTGTTCTTTCCCCCGGTTTTCACAACCTGGATCTTGGAAAGCTCCTGTTCGGGAATATGCCATTGTTTGGGGCTGACCATGGTTCCGCTTAAAAATCCGGTTTTGAGAAAGCGCCTGATTTTAATCTCTGCCATGCCTGTTTTTTCAGCAAACGATTTCACGGTAAGCATACCGTCAGGCACTTCAACCCAAGGCTGATGGTCTTCCCGGAAATCCTCCTCAACTTTGGATATGCAGGCCTCTATATAAAAATTCCCTTTCCCGGTCTGAAAGGGAACAATGATCACGGGCTCCCCTTTCATTCCTTCCGGAATGTCAGGCCGGGAAGTTCCGGTGGAAGGGACGGCAACATCAAAAAAAAACCCCTTTTGGGACAATGTGGCTTTGGCACCCCCGGATATCATATTGGTGAGCTCTCCAACCGCATCCGACATATTCGGAAGTGACTCATCCGCAGGAGCATCCGCAATATTCGAAAGTATTTCGTTAATACAGGTCCGCGTAAAACTGATAATGAAAAAACCGTTTATACCGTGGCCGTTCAGCCCGATAAAGCCGTGAATATCCCCTTTTCCGAAGGAGCTCCTGCGGACTCCCGGCTTTCCGGGAACCGCTTTGATCCCGGCCATTGTGTTCAGCACATTGATTGCGGAGTTGATAAAAGGATTGATATAATCAACATTCATATCCGGAGGCTTTTAAAAAGATTTTTGGTAGCTTGTCAAGTGTTCTTTTTCCTCAGCTCAAGTGCTGTCTCATTGCCGGGGTCGATCTGCAGAATTTGGTTGAGCACGTCATCAGCCATAAAAACACGCTTCTGATGATAGTAAATCCTTGCCAGCTGGAGTTTTGCATCTATATTCTCCTCTGTGTTCTCATCCACTTTCCTGAACTGGGTCTGGGCATTTTTCAGGTCTCCTGCCTTCATATACGCGACACCGAGCTTATACATAAGGTCGTACCGCTCAGGCTGCTCTTTCAGGTAACTTTCCAGAAGCTTTCTCGCCTTTGCATATTCACGGTTCTGAATATATATGGCAATAATCTCCTCTCTTGACATGTCCGAATCAGCGGACCTCTGTATGGCTTTGTCAAAAAGCTTGGAAGCCTGGTCGGTTTTTCCTTTCCGCATGAGCTGTTCACCGAGCTCGATTGCCTGCGGCACGGCACGCGGGCTTATGGAGACCGCCTCCATAAAATAACGGTTCGCACTGTCAAGGTCGTTCCTGTTCCTGTAAAGATCCCCGAGCTGATACCGGGCAACCGCATCATCCTTGTTCACGGCAACCGCTTTTTTCAGGCATTTTTCAGCGATGCTCTCCTTGTTGATTTTCAAATGAAGATCCGCCATTTTACGCAGAATCCGGGAGGCATTGGGTCTTTTGGTCAATGCCTGCCTTACCTGCTCGATTGCCTGGGTGTAATCGTCAGCCTCCTCGAAATCCCTGGCCCTGTAAAGACAGAGGGTGACCTCGTCCGGGTTGTTGGCATTGTTCACCACCTGCCTTACTTTGGCGTCCAGGGCTTTCATGGTCAAAGGTTTCAGAAGATAGGCATCGATTTCCGATTCAGCCACCTCCACAACCACATCCTTCTCGGATTCAGCCGTTATCATTATCACTGGCATATCCCGCATATCCCGATTCTCCCGGATCCGGTTGAGAAGCTCAATACCGTTAAGCACGGGCATATTCCAGTCCACGACTGCAATATCCACAGGTGTTGACTGGAGAAGATTCCAGGCCTCCTCTCCGTTCTCGGCATGCCGTATGGTCTTTCCGAGGCCGAGCTGCTTGAACATGTTTCTAACGGTTCTGCGCATGCTCTGCATGTCGTCTACAATGAGGACGGACATGGTCTCAAGGTCTATCATTTATGATATCTCCTCAATATACCGATTCAACTCTTCTTGAATGGTGTCAAGTATTTCACCGGCAAGGTCTATCTCGCCGCTTTCAGCCGCCTTCTCCATTTTCCGTGCCGCATCCCTGACCCTTTCAGCCCCTGCATTGGCGGCGGACCCTTTCAAAGCATGGCCGAGATTTTTCAGGTCATCCGCCTCGCGGTTCTCAACGGCATGGCTCATCAGGTCTATGGTTCCGGGGGCCTCTTCGGTGAATGATTCAAGAACCATTTCGACAAGCTCATGGCTTCCGTCAAACCGTTCCAGCATTATTTCCCTGTTATAAACCTCACTGCTCTCTTGTACACCGGAAAAGGGCTGATTTTCAAGTTTTTCGTTTTCACCGCCTGCCTGCCCGTCTGCCTCCGGCATCTGTTCAGGCCGGTCCTCCAGGTTTCTTTTAAGGACTTCGGAAAGGTCTGCGGGCTCAACAGGTTTTGCGATAAAGTCATCCATCCCCGCATCAAAGCATTTTTCCCTGTCCTGCTTGAACACATTTGCGGTCATTGCGATGATCTTTGCAGGCCGGATCTTTCCTTCCGCTTCAAGCTCCCTTATCCTGCGGGTGGCCTCAAATCCGTCCATCACCGGCATCTGGGAATCCATCAGTATAATATCATAGTTTGCCGACCGGACCTTTTCAACCGCTTGTTCCCCGTTCCTGGCAATTTCAGGGTCAAACCCGAGCTTGTTCAAAAGTGCCTTTGCCACCACAAGATTGGTCTCCTTGTCTTCAACCACGAGAATCCTGGTGGCGTACTTCCGGGTTTCAGCAATACTGTGGCGGGTAATGATCCGCCCTCCTGTTTTCCGGGAACGGTTTTTGTTCATCATTTCCCTGAGGCAGCCGGAAAGAAGGCTTTCATCCACAGGCCTGCTGAGGAAAGCGTCAAATCCGGCATCTTCAAACCGTTTGGCATCACCCTTTTTCCCAATGGAGGAGACTACTGCAAGCCCTGTTCCGCAAACCGAATCATCCGCCTTGATACGCTTTCCCAGTGTCTCAGCATGCACATCCGTCTCCTGTATATCCATTAAAACCATATCAAAGGGCTTGTTTTCCAGACATGCATTCCTGAGGATCTCAAGAGCCCCGGTATTGTTTTCAGCAACAACCGTGGGAACATTAAGCTCCTTGAGCAACTCCTCCAGCCATCCGCATGCGGAAGGATCGTCACTTGCCAGAAGAAGCCCGAGGCTTGCAAGGTTTCCGTCAAAACCGTTCCTGAAGGATGCTTCGGATAAATCCTTTTCCACCTGAATGGTAAACCAGAATGTGCTCCCGATCATTTCCATGCTGTCAACCCCGATTCTCCCGTTCATCTTCTCCACAAGGAGTTTGGATATGGACAGCCCAAGGCCGGTGCCTCCATAGTTCCGGGTGGTTGACGAATCAGCCTGGGTAAAGGAGGTAAAAAGCTTGTCGGTTTTTTCAGGGGGGATACCGACTCCCGTGTCAGTAACGGAAAACAGGAGAACGGCAAGGGTGTCATCCTCGGACTCCAGGGTCACCTCCAGTTTAACTTCCCCCTGCTCCGTGAACTTGACTGCATTGCCCGTCAGGTTGTTTATCACCTGGCGGATCCTGCCCGGATCTCCCTTCACCCTTCTCGGCACTGCCGGGTCAATGGTGTGGACAAACTCGATTCCTTTCTGCCTTGCCTGCATGGCAGGCATGGCGGTTATATCTTCCAGAGCCACCTGAAGATCGAAACTGCGGATATCGAGTTCCAGCTTTCCAGCCTCGATTTTGGAAAAATCGAGTATATCGTTTATTATGGACAAAAGAGCGTTCGCACTGTTGGAGACAATGTCGAGATATTTTCTCTGCTCCGCCGGCATGGGTTTTTCCATCAAAAGGTGCATGATGCCGATAATACCGTTCATGGGAGTTCGGATTTCATGGCTCATGTTGGCGAGAAAATCGCTTTTGGTTCTGCTGTCTTTCTCAGCCTGTTCCGATATCAGCCTGTACTGTTCTTCGGACTCGTACAGGTTCTTCAGGGTCTGCCGCTGGTTACCCAGAAGAAAGTACAGAAACAGAAGGATCGCCAGCAGCAAGGTGAACACCTGAAGCGCATGGTAAAGTATACCCCCGCTGCCAGACACTGCCGGGTTGATTGTAACCGGGCTGATGTGTAAAGCCAGGAGTATTGACAGTATCGCAAATGACAGCACCCCGTACCACAGGGTGGCCCTGTGGCCGAGCATAAACCCTGCAGCCACCGGAACAAGAAAAAACCATATCAGGGCGCTGCTCTCAAACCCGCCGAAATGGAGGCAAACGGTGACGATGTCGAACACGAACACCCCGAGAATCAGATGAGCACACAATTTTATATTTTTGGTTCTTCTCAGTATCCAGATGGCTGATATGCCTGCACAGAAACTGAGCACCGGCACCATGTCAAGAAGAAGCGATCCCAGTGAAATATACACGGCAAAAAAGACCGGAGAGCCTGCCAGCATGATCATAGAGCTTATGTTCACGGCCCTCAGGCTCTGCATGAAAAAAAGATCTTTCCGCAGGGGATCGGTGTCGCTGATCCCTGAATCTATCAGCTTTTTTCCAGGGCTTTTGTTTTCCGGCATATCTTCAACCTTTTTGCAAAATCCGTAAGTTTATCAGTCATAGTAGCCAGACACCCTCATTTCCCACTTCCCATCATCCGTGCTCTTCTTTTCGGTCAATTTGACACCGTACATGGTATTTTCAATGATGGTCGAGGAATGGAGCCCCTTTACAACCGTTCCTTTTGAAATACGGTTTTTAACCTTGATCTCCGGGTCGGGAATGTATGGCTGCCTCTCCTTTTTCATCAGGATAGAATCCTGTTCCGCCAAAAGATCCCTGATTGCGTTGTTAAGCTCTTTAACCGCATCAGCGGATTCCTCTCTTTTCCGCCGGACAAACCTCCTTTTTGCCTTTCGCTCTTTTTCAAGTCTTTCATAGGCCTTGACCGAACTCCTGTGGAACCCCCGGTTCAATTCAGCCTCTTTTTCAAGGATATCAAGGACCTGTTCACCTGATTTTCCCCTGAAGGACTCCAGCAAATCGGAAAGATACACTTTTACGGCCTCTCCGGCCCCGTCTGTTTCAGGAAAATCTCCACTCCCGGCGGATTCAGCCATTGAGTTGAGAAAACGGATTTTCTCCTTGTACTCCTGCTGGAGATTGAGCTGGTTATCGATTTCCAGGTTAATGGTTTCCATTTCTTTTTCAAAATTCAGAGCCCGGAGTTTTTCCCGCTTTTCCCTGAGCTGCCTGCGTACCTTGCTGAGCCTGTCGTTTAAAGGGTGCCGGATTTCCAGGCGGGCGGGCCGGCTTTTGTTGGACATGACGTTTTTCACGTAAATTCCTCCGACTGCTGTGATGGTACATGAAACAACGTCAGAATTGGATGCATTGACAACCTGTGCAGATGTGACATCAGTGTTTTCAAGTTTCCTGCTGACTGTGACGCCGCCTGCCGCATCGATTCTCGAGACCCTCTTGAGCAGAGGATCCTCTTCAAGGGACTTTCCCGCCCCTCCTTTGATCCGGACATCTCCGGCCGCATTAATATGGCCTTTGACATCCTTTCCTACAATAAGAGTATTACAGTTTACAACAGCGTTATCCTGCACACTCCCCTTGATTTCAAGGTTGTACAGATCATGACCCAGCCGGGTCAGGGGGGTGAAATCTCCCTCGATCACCTTTTCCGCCTCTGCCGGGCGGTCTCTTTTGACAAACAGGGTCCTGCCCTTGTACAGCACCGGCATACCGTCTGTTTCAGCATAAAATTTCAGGCCGTCCGCGCTTGAAACCCCTTCGCCCGCCTGAATATGATACTGCTCCGGCTCAGGGGGCGAAACAGTGTTTCCCAGCACGTCTTTTCCCCGGACTCCGGGTTCAGGAGGTGTTATCTCCGCGACGAGGTCTCCTTTTTCAACATGGGGTATATCCCCTCCTGAATCCTTTGCATCCGGGTCGGGCTGGAAACCCGTATCAAAGTAAAACTCGGCGCTTCCGTCCCTTCCGGGCAGGGGCGGCTCCCCCAGCGCCACGGTCATGGAGGCTCCTGGAACGCCGTTATCCAGGAACTCCTTCAAAGCCGGCTCTTCCACAAGCCCGTATCGGATACCGGAAAGATTCAGCCAGTTATAGAGGCCCGGCGAATCCGGTGTTTCGGAATATCTCTTTTTAATGCTCAGAACAGCTTCAAGCCGGTTATTGACAACCGCACAATCAAACAGGTCATTGAGTCTTCTGCTCTGCCTGATCGAGGAGCTATAGTCCCGGAGGGCCTTTTCAAGATTGAAGATCCGTTTGACGTATGCCTTCTGCTTTTTGAGGATGGCGTTGATATCCGTACCTGTCAATCCAACCATATCCTTGAGGATTTCTCCGATATAGGTTTTCCTGCCGCCCTCTTTCTCTGCGGCCCTCTGAATTTTCAAAGCCCGGTTTACATCTTCCACGCTTGCATACCCCATCCGGGCGGCGATGGCCCCGAACCGTTTTTCCATTTTAAAAGCTTCAAGTTTGGAATCAGCTATTGTTTCAAAGGCTTTATAAAGGTACTCATCCTCGATCCGGTCCTGATAAAGGAGAACCGCTGTCTTGTCTTTTTCGGAAATATCACGGTTTTCCACCATGATATCCCCTATTTTGCGGCTGCTTTTCGTCTCTCTGAAAATTCTGGCCTGCTGATCCAGCGCCTTTTCCACTTTCCCGGAATCAGTGAATCTGTTGGCCACCGCTATATGGCCGAACTTTTTATCCTTTTGCTGAACCTTAATATGATTTTTTACGGCAAACAGAAAATCTATCTGTTCTTCGGAAAGAAATTTGAGCTCCTTGAGAAGTTCAACCAGAGAGGCTTTAGGGTCATCCTCGGCTTTTCTGAAAAAAAGATAGAGAATCTCCCTTTCCTGGTCTGCGGAGAGGAACTTGCATTTCACTGCAAGCTCGATCAGGTTGAAGTTCTCTTTCCCGATTGTAGCCATTACAGGATCATTGCTCATAGTTTATGAGCATATCCGAAAATGAAGTCGAGTCAAGATTAATCTAACCCCGCTTGACAAAAATTCAAAAAAAGGTCATTAAGGAAATTTTATCATTACATATATTGAAAATACAGCGGTACACTCAAATCTGATGGCAAAAGACACACCTTATGATCAAAACGCCCCGCGGATGAGCGGGAAAGACATTTTCAACTCCCTGTGCGACTGTGCACCTGACATTATCTGCACCCTGGACCGGACAGGAAGCTTTACCTATGTGAACCCGGCATGGGAAAAAATTCTCGGCCACACGCCGGAAGAAGTGCTGAACAGGAATTTTGTCGACTTTGTCCGGCCGGAGGACCGGCCCAGGTTCAAGTCGCTTTACAGCCAGATCAGAGAAGAGAAAAAAAACCTGATCGACATCGACGGAATATTAACGGCAAAAAACGGAAAAAATATTCACTTCGCAGTTTCCGGCGCTCCCCGTTTCGGACCGGACGGAAGGCTTGCCGGCATGGTGACCCAGCTTCACGACATTACCGGCCGGATCGAAACCGAGCAGGAGCTCAAACGGCAAAAGGCCTATGCAGAAGAACTTTTGGAAAGCGCTCCCGAAGGGATCGCCATACTTGACCCCGATGACACGGTGATCCGGATCAACAAGGAATTCACCCGGATTTTCGGGTACGCTCAACAAGAAGCCGTGGGAAGGAAAATAAATGAATTGATTGTACCTGATTCCCTGACCGGCGAAGGCAGGGAGCTCAGCCAAAGGGCCATGGCAGGAGGCAGGTTCGACTATGAAACCAGGCGGGTGAATAAAAACGGGGAAGAGGTGGACGTTTCCATCATTGCAAACCCGGTTTGGATGGATGGAGAACTCATAGGAATCTACGGGGTGTACCGCAACATTTCAGAGCGGAAAAAGGCGGAGGAAGACCTGAAATCCAGTGAAAAACACTACAGAACAGTTCTTGAGGCTGCCCCGGACCCTGTGATGGTCTGTGACAGCGAACACCGCACCACCTATGTGAATCCTGCATTTACAAGGGTTTTCGGATGGAGCCGGGAGGAGTGCTGTTCAGAGGAACAGATCAGTTTCATACCTCCTCAACATGAAAAATCCCACCTGGAAATGATTCAAAAGCTCCGGGAGCGCAAGTCCTTTTCAGGCATGGAGACCAAGAGGTATACCAAAAACGGCATAATGGTGGATGTTTCCATCAGCGGCGCCGTATTCGAGGACAAAAAGAACAACCCTGAAGGCTGCATTCTCACCCTCCAGGACATTACCGAACGAAAGATGAAGGAAGAAGAGCTCAGATACGTGGCCTACTATGACCAGCTCACCAACCTGCCCAACAGGAAATCATTCTACATGTTCCTTGAACGGATGATGAACAAACCGCTTCGACGGTCATCCAGCGAATCATGGGGGGTCATGCTCCTTGATCTTGACCGGTTCAAGGAGGTGAATGATATTCTCGGCCATGAAATAGGGGACCGGCTCATCAAAGCGGTTTCAAGGAGGCTTGCCGGGTGCATCGGGAAAAGTGACGAGCTGTTCCGGCTCGGGGGAGACGAGTTCACAATAATTACAAAGAATCTCGAAGCCGTGAATCAACTGGCCGGGGCAATTCACTGGAAACTCACCGAGCCTTTCAAAATTATGGAGCATGAAATCCATTCTTCAGCCAGTATCGGCATCAGTGTTTTTCCGCAGGACGGAAGGGATGCTGAAACCCTTGTGAAAAATGCGGATATGGCAATGTACTCGGCAAAAGAGACCAAAAGCGGATACAGCTTTTTTACAGCAGACATGAATCGTACTGCCAGGGAACGCATGCAGATGGAAAAGGACCTCAAAACCGCCCTGGACAAGGACCAGATCATTCTCCACTACCAGCCCATAGTGAACAGCAGGGGAGAAGTCAAGGGGGCTGAAGCACTCGTCCGATGGCAGCACCCGGAGCTCGGCCTGATCCCCCCATCGAAATTCATCAGTCTGGCGGAAGAGACAGGGGATATTGTGGATATCGGCAAATGGGT
This sequence comes from Desulfobacteraceae bacterium, assembly GCA_041685935.1. Classification (GTDB taxonomy): domain Bacteria; phylum Desulfobacterota; class Desulfobacteria; order Desulfobacterales; family Desulfobacteraceae; genus JAIPEK01. Next base: position 13,106 of record JAWLES010000055.1, read on the forward strand.
CCTGCAAACCGCATGCACCAGGGCTGTCAAATGGCACAAGGCGGGCCGCACTGATTTTTATGTATCGGTTAACCTCTCTCCCAGACAGTTCAGGGAAGAAAACCTGGTGGATCTCGTCCGCACGGTTATAA
>JAWLES010000056.1:0-13231 GCA_041685935.1 Desulfobacteraceae bacterium
AACCGTAAAAAAGGTGGTGGCCTACTACAGGGAAAATTCGAAACGCGAGCGCATAGGATTCATGGTGGAGAAAATGGGGATCGAGGCGTTCCGGTCCGCTGCATTGTCCGAATAAAGTTCATGCACTGATAAAGGCAACAGCGTATAAAAGAGTATAAAAAGCTGCAGGCCGGATTTCGGACCTTCAAAGCCCTTACCCCGGTCCTTCAAGCGGAACGGTTTTCCTGTACGCCGAACCTGCGGGGCAATTTGCCCTCATTACGGGCGAAACCGCAAAAACTGCGGTCCAGCCGGTCCTCAGACAGTTTGCGGTTTTGCCGCCCTCCATGAGGACAAATTGCACCCCCTTCGATTCTCAATGTACAGGAAAACCGTTCCGCTTTCAGGCCTTATCTCCGGAAAAAAGATTACGAGTTTCATATAACAGCCGTGTTCTTTTGGATATACAAAAAATGATGAAGGTTCCGGTAAAAGGCAGCAGATCAGGATCTGACATATCCTGCAGCGATCCAGCCGGTGTAGAGAATATATGAAACGAGCAGGAGGAGACCCTCCAGCCGGTTGATGCGGCCGGGCCGTCCTTTGAACCCGTATCCGGTGATAAAAAGGGACGCGGTCAAAGCTGCCATGACCGGCATATCCCGGAAAAGCACCGACGACTCGATCCGTATGGGCCGGATGGTGCCTGCGATGCCCACAACGCAAAGGGTATTGAACATGTTGGATCCGATAATGTTTCCGAATGCGATCTCGTGTTCGTTTCTGAGAGCCGCCGTGACCGAGGAAGCAAGTTCGGGAAGGGATGTGCCAATGGCCACGATCGTAAGACCGATCATCAGATCACTCACCCCCAGGGCTTTGGCGATGTTCACCGAACCGGTGACAAGTATCCTTGAACTTGCGACCAGAAGCACAAGTCCGACAGCACTTCGAACCAACCCGCCTTTCAGACTCAGGGCCTCTTTTTCCAGATTACCTGCCACTTCATCCCCGAGACTGTCCTTCTCCACATTTACTGCATGCACAAAACTCCAGAACAAAAATCCAGCAAACAAAAAAAGAAGAAACACCGCCTCCCACCTGGACAGATATCCGTTGAACACCATGAAGGCTGAGGCAATAGTGGCCGAGGCCAGCACAGGAAGTTCCCTTTTCAATATCCCGGATGTGACCGAAACAGGCCGGATCAACGCCGTGATCCCCAGTATCAGTGCGATATTGCAGATATTGGACCCGAAGGCGTTTCCAAGGGCGATCCCTGAATTTCCCTGAAAAGAGGACACGGCAGAAACAAGCATCTCCGGTGCGGATGTTCCGAATCCAACCACGATCATTCCTATTAAAAGCGGGGGCATACCCAGGTGCCCAGAAGCTGCAGCACTGCCCCGGACAAAAAGGTCCGCACTTGTTACCAGGACCCCGAGGCCCGCCAGCACATACAATACGGAAATCGTCATGAGCTTATCCTTTTTCGATATAAAAGTATTTCACAGAGATAAAAAAATCCGGCAAAGTTTTCAAGACAAAAAATAAAAGAAAACGGCAAAATATTATAAGTGTTGACACGGTACAGCGTTTTTTATAACAATTGGGAAAATGTGCAACAAAATTAAAGGAGGACCTTTGGAAAACAAATTTATCATGACGGCATTCGGCAAAGACAGGCCAGGCATTGTGGCTGAAATTTCCGAACTTATTTTTGAAAACCGCTGCAGGCTGGAAGACTCCAACATGGGGAGGCTGGCTGATGAATTCACCCTGATTCTGCTTTTGAGCGGTACCGGGGAAAATCTCCAGGAAAAACTTTCCACGGAATGCAAGCGCCTGGAACGGGAAAAGAATATTTCCGTTTTTATCAGACCGCTTGATTACGAGAGGCCTGTGGAAAAAAACGGGGACGATTTGTGCACCATTAAAGTGGATGGCATAGACCAGGCCGGCATTGTCTATAAAGTCAGCAAACTCCTTGCGGAGAACCGTATCAATATTGAAACGTTGAGATCCAGGAAAAAGTTTCTGCCCAATACCGGCACGGCCATGTATGCCATGGAAATTACAGCCACGCTCCCTGAGACCGTTACCAGGGACGATCTTTCGAAAAAACTGGAAAGCCTTTCAAACGAGATCCATCTGGATATCCGGGTGAGGTAGATCCAAAGGATACTGCGATTAAACCTGCCCTGTACCAGTGAATTTAAAAAGTTGACTCGACAGGGACAATAGAGGTACGTTTTTGTTCCTGTCGTGTTTTATCCAATTACTTTTCTCAAGAAATCCTTTTCCTTTTCCCTGACCCGATGAAGGCGGCCTGGCTCCAGAAAAAACCGGTACACCGGCTCTTTGCGAACCAGATCAGACCGGGGAATTTTGAAGAAATGTTCCTCGAGTATAGCCAGAACCTCCACGGATTTGTCACAAACAGGATATCCCTTGTCATCAATATATACATCCGGGTCGAAAGAAACCCTGGAGATATTGTTGATGTCCACAAGTTTGAAACGGGCGTCTTTTGTAAGAATCAGATTTCCTACCCCGGAAAGATCCGGTATCAGGCCCGCCTGATCCACCATTCGCTTTAAGGCTTTTACGAACTGCTTAACATTGCGTTCCAGCAGATCAAGAAAATTACCTCTGGAAACCCGGGTACTCTGCAATAACCGAACCTGATCCGCAAGGCTTGACAGGGCTCCGGGATACCTTTCAAATGCCCAGGGATCAAAAATCTCCCCTTCCACATACCCCTGAAACCCGCAAAGTATCAGCTCCATGCGCCCGTGAATCCTGTAATCAGCCAGAAACTCCTCTGAATCAGCCACAAAATCCGTTGTCAAGTACCCTCTCAGAGTATGAAACCGTTCGATTTCTAAAAGAGCCTCCTCAACTGTTTTAAACCGGTGCCGCATCAGGCGGAGCATGGCAAAGGGAACGGAACGCGGAAAAACCCTGATACCGTTTTCCACCGCCCCGTTTTTTTCAGTGGCCACGGTACCAGGGGAATGGACTTCAAAAATATGAGACCTGAGCCCCTCCCTGTAGTGCCTCCGGAAAACGAACGGAGCGGATTGTCTGACAAAATTGAGCGCCAGGATATCGGCACGGGTGAGATAGCCGCGATCCCGGATGTCTTCGGGTTCATTCATAAATGGGGAATGACAGGCACAGATCCGTGATGCTCTTTTTGATCTTTTCCTGCAGACCGGTATCCTTCGGCGTTTTGAGTATACTGCTGACCGATTCCGCGATGAAAGCCATCTCGCTTTCTCCCATGCCCCTGGAGGTAACAGCCGGAGTTCCGATCCTGACTCCGCTTGTCACGGAAGGGCTTTGTTTGTCAAAGGGAACCGCGTTTTTATTCAGAGTGATTCCCGCATTACCCAGGGCATCTTCAGCTTCCTTGCCGGTGACCCCGAGATCTGTCAGGTCAATCAGCATCATATGGTTGTCGGTTCCGCCGGAAACAAGGTCAATTCCGTTCTGCACCAGAGCCTGGGCAAGCTTGTCCGCATTTCTCACCACACTTTCCTGGTACTCCCTGAATTCCGGGGTCATGGCCTCTTTAAACGCAACCGCCTTGGCTGCGATCACATGCATCAAAGGACCGCCCTGAATACCGGGAAAGATATTGCTGTTAAGCTTTTTCTCCATATCACGTCCAGCCAGTATCAAACCGCCCCTGGGGCCCCGCAGGGTTTTGTGGGTTGTGCTGGTAACCACGTGCGCATGGGGAATGGGGGACGGGTGGACCTCTGCGGCCACCAGCCCGGCGATATGAGCCATGTCCACCATGAAATAAGCACCGCAGCTTTCCGCAATACCGGCAAAGGCCTCAAAGTCTATGATCCTGGGATACGCGCTTGCACCCGCAACGATCATCTTCGGCCTGTGCTTTTCAGCAAGCTCGGCTACCTGGTCGTAATCAATACGGCCCGTATCTTTCCGGACACCGTAATGCACGAAATTGAAGAGTTTTCCTGAAAAATTCACAGGGCTGCCGTGGGTGAGATGCCCCCCGTGGGCCAGATCCATTCCCATGATGGTATCATTAGGCTCAAGCAGGGCGAAATAGGCAGCCATATTGGCCTGGGAGCCCGAATGGGGCTGCACGTTTGCATATTCCGCCTTGAAAAGACTCTTGGCTCGTTCCACTGCCAGGGTTTCCGCAATATCCACCGCCTCGCATCCACCGTAATACCTCTTGGCCGGATACCCTTCTGCATACTTGTTGGTCAAAACAGTGCCCTGGGTTGCCATGACCGCAGGACTTACTATATTTTCCGATGCAATAAGCTCAAGACCGGTCTGCTGCCTCTCAAGCTCCTTTTCCACCGCTTCATGGATATCCGGGTCGATTTTATATATAACATCAAGTTCCATATCAGTTCTCCCTGCAATTTCTGAAAATTTTAATTACCTTGCTTTGGTATGAAAGTCACAATTTTCATAAAAAAAGGACAACTTTACCACACAAGCAGTGAGTTTAACAAACAAATTTCCGGAAATCCCTTGTTCATACAATCCCGGACGTATTGAAAAGGCTTGAAAAATATGGGCCTTCACCTGTATAATAGGTCTTCAATTTCTTTGGACAACATGCAGAAGTACATGAAAAAATTTGCAGTCACCCTTTCTATTCTCCTGGTTGTTCCAGTCATACTTGCTGCCGGACTTTTTGCTTATCTCAAAACCGATCATGCAGAACAACAGGTACTGAAGCGGATCAATCAAAACATACCCGGCCGGATCACGGTTGAATCATTGGACTGGTCCGTTTTTCCCGCCTCTGTTTCTGCAGCCGGAATACGGGTAAAGGACCGGCAGGCAAGAACCTGCCTGGAAATCACATCACTTGAGGCATTTTTTGACCCGGGTTCCATACTCAAACGCACCGTTGCGATCAGATCCATTAGCATCCATCAGCCCCGGGTGACTGCAATCAGGCAAAAAGACGGGTCATTCAGTCTTGTGCGTGCATTGATAAACCCGAAAGAAAAACCGGCTGATCCGGAACCCGGATCTTTTTTTGAAACCCTTCCGCAGATGAACCTTTTGATACCAAAAGCCGAGCTTACACAAGGAACCTTGACTTACAGGGACCAGGAACAGGAAATCGCAATTTCCGACATCCGCATAAACCTTTCGAGATTCAATCTCCATGACCGGTCTTTTAATATTCTGGCTGAAACCGGCGGAGGAACCGGGCGGATAAACAACCGCCGGGTATCGATTTCCAGAACAAAAATAGGAGCCTCTTTTACCCCGGATGAAGGCGCCTCTTTTGATGCCGACCTTGAAAGCGATCTTTTAACCGCTTCAGTACGGGGAAAAGTGACCTCTTTTCCGGAAAACCCAGGTATTGAGATCAAGGTGAGCTCAACCTCCAACCTTGACATCATATCCGTTTTCAGGCCGGATTACAAAGGGCCGGCAGGTGATATCACCCTCTCTTTGGAAGCAAAAGGGCGGATAGACAATCCCGAGGCAAAAATTTCCATTGTTATGCCGCGGGGCACCACAGCCAAAGAGGATTCTGCGGGTTTCGCAAATGTGAACGCAAGCCTTTCCGACAAAGTGGTTACAATTGAAAAGGCCCATGCAGATTTTCTCAACACCGGGTTTGATCTGAATGGGACCATTGATCTTTCCCGTGTTTTCCCGGACGGTTTTTCCGCCCCTGCTTCAAATATCAGCAACATTTCCTATGATCTTTCCTTTTCACAGCGCAATATGAACCTGCAGCATCTGAGCCCCTGGATAAAAGGATTTTCCGGATTGATTTCCTCCAGAGGAACCGTTTCCGGGTCCGGGGTTCACCCTGATACCCTTGAAGGCGAATGCCGCATTGCTGTCGAGCTTCTAAATTTCAAAACACCGAAGTTAGACAAGGCACTGCCTGAAACAAATCTGTCTTTTGGCGCAAAAATGGAAAACAGGCTTCTGACAGTCGGCCGGTTTTCCGCAGAAACGGTGGACACGGAAATTCGGGGAGAAGGGAGCCTTGACACAGAGCAAATGCTGTCCAGAGGAACACTCCATTTTAAAAGCACGGATCTGTATTCTGTCCTGTCTTTGGCAGGGATCAATCAGGTTAAAGGAAGCGCGGCAGGCCGGATTGATTTTTCCGGTTCCCCCATGCATCCGGTGATAGATACAGAGTTACTTGCCAAAAACCTCGCGGTCAGGGATATATCAATGGGTAGGGTCCGTCTGGACGGATCTCTCCTTGCCTCCGGGCGGGTGGACATCAGGGAGATGCGGATCACCCGGCAGGACTCCTCTGTTCTCCTCCAGGGGAGCGCAGACTTGTTTAACCGGCAATTAGGACCAAAGGAGGTCATCACGGGAAATTTTGAACTGACCGGAAGAAAAATCGATCCGAAAGCTCTTCTGAAAGAAACCGGCCTTTCCGTGAATCCCGGGAACCTGCCCTCAGAACTCGGGTTTGATCTTGCCGGACAGCTCTTCTGTGACACTTCCGAGTTCGCCTTTGATCCGGATTTTTCAAAAAATCCGATTCCGGTAAAAAACCTGAAGGCGGAAACAAACCTTGAAACAATGCGTATTTCAATGCAGGCCGAGCCGGTTGCCAAAGCAGAAGCATCGATTTTTCCCGGCAACAATTCATATTCCTGCTCTGTGCAGCTTGCAGACACCCTTGTTGCACCGGTTGCCGCCTCCTTGGGCGTCAGCGGAATCAAAGGAAAGGTGAGCGGAAATGTTCAGGCTTCAGGGGTTCTTCCCTGGCAAATACCTTCAAAATCCCGCGACACACTTGAAAATTCAACAGGCCGAATCAGGCTGGATACCGCGATAAGCGGCACATTCAGCCGCCCGGATTTCGACGGTGCCGTCAGGATGGAAAAAGTCTCCTGCCCAGTGCCGGGCACCGGTATGGCAGTATCAAACCTGAACGGTTCCATCAGTGCAACCCCTGATTCCCTGACGATTGAAACTCTGAAAGGAAACTTAGGCAAAGGGAAAGTGAAAATTTCCGGCCGCATCAAGCATACCGGGTTCAAGCCTCAAGCAGCAGAGATCACCCTTGAAGCGGACCGGGTTTTCATTGATCTTCCTGAAACAGCCGGATTTACTTTCAACACAAATCTCGATTTTTTTCATTCCCCTGAACGCTCACATCTTTCCGGCAACATTATGCTTGTTAAAGGAGAGTATACCGGGAATTTCACCTTCAGCCCGGTCAAAGCGGTGACCCGGAGGAAAAGGAAAACACTCAAGCCTTTCAGTCCTCCTTCCCTGTCCATACCCGGTCTGGAAAACACCGGCCTTGACGTTGACATCGGCGCCAAATCCCCCCTTGTTGTGAACAACGATACAGTGCTTGCCATGATTGAACCGGATATGAATATCAGCGGATCTTTATCAGAGCCGTTGATTACCGGACGTGTCACCATTCAGCAGGGCACGGTCACCTATCTTGGGCGGGAATTTGAAATTGAAAACGGGATTGTAGATTTCACCGATCCTTACGCCGTCAATCCGAGTTTCGATATCACCGCAACAGCCAGCATCAGAGAATGGACGATTTTTTTGGAAATTTCCGGTATGAGGGAAAACTTGAAATTTGATCTGCATTCGGAACCTGAACAGTCGCACCGGGACATTGTCTCCCTTCTGGTCACGGGAAAAACCGCATCCGAACTTCCCGGCGGCATGCAAGAGTCGGGATCGCCCACTGCAATGGCTGCGGACAAAGCATCCGAAATTCTGTCCGAAAGGATGCAAAAGGCAACTCCCCTGGATCTGTTCGAAATGGAGTACAGGGACAGCAGCGGACAAAATGATTCCAATGTGGATGTCACCATGGGAAAAGAACTGTCAAGGCGGCTTGAAATCAAGTATTCAAAAAAAACACAAGAAAAGGGGCCGGTCCATGAAGGCGAGGCTGAGTACAAACTACTTGAAAACCTGATGTTGAAAACGTTCAATGATTCCCAAGGGAACTTCGGCGGAGAAATGACTTTTAAACTGGAGTTCAGGTAAATGCGGATGAAAAGAAAGGTTCTCCTTGTCATTTTTCTGCTTGCGCCCGTGTTTTTCCCGCCTGTTTTGAAATATTCAGCAGCAGCCCCTCCCGGATGTGAAAACGGATGGATTGTTAAGAATATCGTCATCAAAGTCAAAGGAAAAACCTCGGCCCGCAGTGAAAAACTTGCCGGAATGGCAAGGCGGATCATAAGGCTTGCGCAGGGAGAATGCTTTTCAGATGATGCCCTTGCCGGCTCCATAGAGCTTTTAAAACAGACCGGTCAGTTCTCCCGTATCCACATCCCGGACATAAACAGAAAAAAAACCGGGACCGATGTTGTTTTCATCCTCACTCCTGCTCCCCTTATCAGGCAAATCAGTGTTTCCGGTGCCTTCCCGGTTTTCCGGTCCGAAGTGGTCCGCCGGACCGATTTCAAAGTGGGCAGCCCTTTTTTTCCAAAACAGGTGAAAGCAGCAGTACAATCCATTAAAACTTTGATGAAAGAACAGGGATACATCAATCCCGGGGTTGAAGTCCATCCCAGGGAAAACGGAGATGGGACCGTATCCCTTGACATTAAAATTGATAAAAAAGAATTCTTCGAAATCGGAAAGGTTGAGATAATCGGAAATAAAAGATTTTCAGACACCCGGCTTGCACTTGGAATGAAAACACCGGGTTTCCAGGCTCTGCCCGGCAGTTTCAGGCGGTTTGTGAAAAGCGAGCTTGAAACGGACCTGGAAACGCTCACCCGGTTTTACAGGAAAAAAGGGTTTGCCGAAGTCACAATCCGCCATGAGGTGGAAAAAAATCCTGAAGACCGGCAGGTGAAGATTCTGTTTCACATAGACGAAGGTCCTGAATACCGGATCGGGTTCACCGGCAACACCGAATTTTTCGATTTTACCCTAAAAAAGGATCTTGTACTTAAACAAAAAGGGAACCTAAACGGCTTTGGAATCAAACAGAGTCTAAAGAACATAAAAGCCAGGTACAGAAACGCGGGATACCCGGATGCAGAAATAACCCACAAAACCGATACGGTCATGAAAAACAACCTGCCTGTCAGGAAAGTTACCTTTCATATCAGGGAAAACAGGAAGCACCTTGTCCGATCCGTGGGTTTTGAAGGAATTGAAAGTTTCAGCGCAGAAATGCTTGAAAAAGAGGTTTTGACAAGTGAAAAAGAGCTTCTGGCCAAAGGTGCCTTTGTCAGGGAAACTCTTGAAAATGATTGCTCCGCGCTTGAAAATTTTTACCGTATGAAGGGATTTGAAAACACATCGGTAAATACGAAAGTCCAATGGACTCCGGATTCTGAAAAAAAACTCAGGTACGCGGATGTGGTTTTCCGGATCAACGAGGGGACCAGGCGGCTGGTCTCCTCGGTTGAAATCAGAGGTGTCGGCCCGGATTATGCTGAAACTCTTGCGGAGAATCTCTCAACCCGGAAAGGAGAACCCTGCGTCAAATCGGATGTAAAACAGGACAGGCGGAAGATCCTTTCCATTCTTGCCGAAGAGGGATATCTGTACAGCATGGTTGATCCCCAAATCCGCACAGGCGAAGACGGGAAAACCTGCACAGTGATTTTTTCCATTGAAAAAAACAGACCGGTTCGTATCGGAGGCACATGGATTTTCGGCACGTTTAAAACGGAAAATTCGGTGCTTCGTCAGCCGGAAAAACTGAACACCGGAGCACCGGTATCCCTTGCCGATTTCAGCGAATTCAAAAAAAACATACGGAATACCGAGTGCATCAAAGGATCGGATTTCAGGGTTGTCGGCATTGAAAACCGGCTTGACGAACTCTTTTTTATAACTCAAGTGGAGGAAATACGCCCCTATTTCATCGAATCGAGCCTCGGATATGATACAGTGAGGGACGCCTATGTATCCGTGGTTGCGGGAGACAGGAATTTTCTGGGGAAAAACCGGGAGTTTTCAGTGGATGCTGCCTGGTCCGGGATAGGATATGACACCGGTATTGAGCTCAAGGGGCATGATCTTTTCAATGTTGACATTGAAACCCGGTTGAGAGTTGCCACTGCAAAAGAGGAAGAAAAGAACCAGACATTCGGGATCAGATCCTCCAGAGCCCTTTTCTCACTGCAGCGGGAATTTCGGGAAACCCTGACTTCAGGTGCATCCTTCAAGCTCGAGTCAAGGGAGCAGTACCGGATACAAGAACATACCAAGCTCCAGTTCGAGGAAACCCGGACCATTTTCACCCTGTCCCCTTTTGTGAACATCAACAGGACCGACTCATTTGTAAAACCTGAAAACGGCTACTTTGCAGGCATTTCAGCTGATTACTCCAAAGATGTCAGCAGAGATCTGGATGATTTCATCCGGTATAACGCAAGAGTTAAATACTATAAAAAGGTTGCACCCGGACTGGTGCTGGCATTCCAGGGAATGTACGGACAGATTGTGAACCTTGCAGAAGAATCCAGGCTGCCGGATGATCAGCTGTTTTACCTGGGCGGCGTTTCCAGTGTACGGGGGTATAAGGAAAACATGCTTTTCTCTGATGATTCAGACGACCCTGTCGGAGGTAAACAAATGGTATCAGGCTCCATGGAGGCGAGGATAGATCTGGGCATGAATTTTGAGTTGCCGGTTTTTATTGATGCGGGAACCCTCATGGATGTTCGGGGCGATGATATATCCGAACAGATGAAATGGACAGCCGGAGCCGGTATCCGCTACATGACCCCCATCGGCCCCATCGGACTTTTGTACGGGCACAAGCTCAACCGGGAGCCCGATGAAGCCGCAGGTCGGTTCCATTTTTCCATCGGTTATACATTTTAAGGAGCGGTACAGTTTCACGTAACGCTGACAGGGTAACGACACGCCAATGTAACGTTACCCATTTAAAAAAGCCCCCCTCTGCCGACTTTCACTTTTCAAAGTTATCTTGATATAAAACCCCGCAGTTTCTGAGCTTTTGAGTTTTCTATGACCATAAAATCATACTGGGCACGCAACTTGAATTGTATTATTATCAAAAGTTTAATTATAAACGGAGGAAGCAATGGGTAAATGTATCAACCACCCGGACCGCGAGACCAGTTATCTTTGCATGAAACACAACCTCTATCTGTGCGAGGAATGCCTGGCCTGCAAGGACCCGAACATCTACTGCAAATTCCGATCTTCCTGCCCCATCTACTTTATGACCGAAAAGAACATTGAACAATCGGAAAAAGAAAACAGCGATATAAACTGAGGAGGGTCAGGTTATGTGGAAGCTGATGTCGAAAATCACCAAAAACCTGATCATCGCTATCCCGGTCATGATGATATCCGGTTTTGTATTCGGACTATTGTTTGAAAGCGCATTCCTTAAAGGGCTGATTATTCCGTTCACGTTCCTGATGGTTTACCCGATGATGGTCAACCTCAATATCAAAAAGGTTTTTGAGGGCGGAGACCTTAAAGCACAAGTGCTGACACAGTTCATCAACTTCGGGATTATTCCGTTTCTGGCGTATTTCATCGGCATTCTCTTTTTCAGGGACAACCCGTATATGGCCCTGGGCCTCCTTCTGGCGGGCCTTGTTCCCACCAGCGGCATGACCATCTCCTGGACCGGCTTTGCCAGAGGAAACCTGGAGGCCGCCGTAAAAATGACAGTGATCGGACTGATCCTCGGTTCGGTTGCCACCCCGTTCTATGTCCAGTTTCTCATGGGCGCCGACATCGAAATCAATTTTGTGAAAGTGATGGAACAGATCGTTCTCATCGTATTCATTCCCATGACCGCAGGTGTTATCACCCGCAGGGGGCTTGTGAAAAAATACGGACAGGCCCATTTTAAACAGCATATCGGACCGAAGTTTCCTACTCTTTCCACGCTCGGAGTCATCGGAATCGTGTTCATCGCCATGGCGCTCAAGGCCGGAGCAATCGCAGAAGCACCGATCATGCTTTTATACATTCTGATGCCGCTTTTGATTATCTATGCCTTCAATTTTACCTTGAGCAGCGTGGTGGGGAGATACCTTTTGCCAAGGGGAGACGCCATCGCACTGGTGTACGGATCTGTAATGCGGAATCTGTCCATCGCTCTTGCCATTGCCATAAATGCTTTCGGCAGCGAAGGAACCAGTGCTGCTCTTGTGGTGGCCATCGCTTATATCATCCAGGTGCAGTCCGCAGCCTGGTATGTCAAGTTCACCGACCGGATTTTCGGTCCGGTACAAGAGGATGAAACAGCACCGGAAACCTTTGCCCCCGGGGTTGATACAAAAGAGGAAGCACCGCAACCCGGCCCCATGGTGGCGGATATCCGGAAAATTCTTTTTGCAACCGATGTATCCGAGGCAGCCAGATCCGCCGCAAGTTATGCCTGCAGCCTGGGACATGCGTACAGCGCCCCGGTCCATATCATCCACGTTATCCCTGATGTTCTGGACAGCTACTCAACTGAAGCAGGTATGGATGTGGGAGGCAGAGCCGATCGAAACCGGCATGAAGAGTTCAACAAAAATGACATCGAACAGGCACAGGCGCGTATCCGGCAGAGAATTCATAATACTTCCAGAAAAGTGCTCCAGGAAATTCCCAGCTGCCCTTTATCTGAAGAGCATATTACCGTTACCACGGGGGATCCGGTGGAAAAAATCACACAGGCTGCAGAAGAACAAGGGTTTGACCTGATTGTAATGGGAAGCCGCGGCCAGGACAATCTTTTTGAGAGAATGGTGGTGGGAAGCACTGCACAGGGCGTTATGCTCAAATCCGCAGTCCCGGTTTTCGTAGTCAAACCTGCAGTCTGAACACATATGCCGGGCCGGAGACTCAGGTGACCGGTGCAAACTCTTTACCTGCCGAACCTGCAGGTAAATAACTACCTGCGTCAGGTACGGCAAAAATTCCCGGTGGCCGAGGCTTTTTTTGCACCCCTGCCGATCCAGGCAAAAAGGCGCTTCAACAGACCTTTTTTCTTTTCTATCTTTTTCCCTGCTTTCCCGGATAGCCTTGTCATATGTATCACCTGTCTTTCCAAACGTTTTCACTTTTTGTTCGGGATCCTCTTTTCAGAGGATCTCATTTGTGTTCAAGATCTCGGCCATTTTTTTTTGTGCCTCAATAAGAACTGAAGCTTTTTTGAGTTCTTTGCGCAAACGCTCATTTTCCTTTTCAAACCGCCTGACTTCCCAGTCAAGGGGGTTTTCCCCTTTGGGCCCACGGCCTCGCCTTTTGGGCGACATGGCCTGTAACAAGCCTTTTTTCC
>JAWLES010000057.1:0-12987 GCA_041685935.1 Desulfobacteraceae bacterium
CCCAGAAGCATCCCGGAAAAAAGTGCCACCAGTGCAAACACCGATGTCAGGGTGTCAGCCAGTACATGCAGGTAAGCGGCACGGAAATTGTGGTCATGGCCGTGGCCTGCTGGATGCAGATTGTCATGACTGTGGCTGCTGTCACGCCCATGGAGGATCAGTACGCTTGCAAGGTTCACTGCAAGCCCGATGACTGTAACACCGATGGCTTCGGAAAACGCGATTTCCAGTGGATTGATAAGGCGGCTGACTGATTCATAAATCATCCAGAGCGCAGCAGCGCCGAGAAACAGTGCACTGGTGTAGCCTGCAAGAACACCGATTTTGCCGGTTCCAAAGGGAAACAGATCGGAATCCTTCAGCCGCCTGGCCAGCCTGTAGGCCATGTAGCTGAATCCCAATGCAAAAGCATGGGTTCCCATGTGCCAGCCATCCGCCAGAAGCGCCATGGACCCGGTCATATAACCGGCTGTTATCTCGATGACCATTGTAACTGCGGTCAGTATTACAACCTTGAGGGTCCGGCTCTCGTTTGCAGAATAATCCATGGGCGGATTCCTTCTTGTAGAATTTTCATACAACCGTTCAGAAGTTTTGAGGCAGAGAAATCCCGAACAAATAGACAATCGTAAAGTAAATACCTATACCTATAAAAACTGCTGCGGTCAAGCGGCGAAGATAGCGCTCCATAACGGACAGCCCCCTGAGAAAACCTGAGGCGTATCTGGTGCCGGAGGCCAGAATCAGGGCAAAACCTATTACCGGCAGCGCCGTGCCGATACCGTACCACATGGGAAGCCACACGCTTGATTCCATTTTGAGCGCCAGCGGGACTACGCTGCCGAAAAACAGGGCGGCTGACACCGGGCAGAAAGACAGGGCAAAGATGAATCCCAGGAAAATTCCGCCAAGCAGGCCTTTGCGGTTCAGCCTGTGAACGAATCCGGAGTTCATTCCCCCTGGTTGCGGCACAGCCAGGGGAATGATACCCATAATGATCAGCCCTGCAATGATAAGAAGGGGGCCGAGCACTTTGTTCATGTACTGCTGGAGAAACATGGATACGCCGGGAATGGAATACAGTCCGCCCACAATAATAAAGCAGATCAGAATGTATGCGGCCGCCCTGCCCCCGGTATAGGCGGCCCCGGCCACAAGGGTGCTGTACCTGGTTTCAATCTGCTTGCCGATAAAGGTTGTGGCTGCGATATTGGTGGCCAGCGGGCAGGGGGATATGGAAGTGAGAATCCCGAACCAGAGGGCTGAAAGTATGGGCAAGGCGCTAATGTCCATCAGCTGCTTTCCATGAATGTGCTGGTTTGTCCGGCCACGTAATCAAAATACTTTTCTTTGTCCTGGTAAAGATTCCAGACCTTTTCAAGGTTTTCCCAGCGAACCGCTTCTCCGTTCCGGTACTCGGCTATGATTACGGATTTGGTGTACAGTTTGAAATCCTGGATGAAATGTTTGTTGTCCGGTTTTTCCACATTTATGGCCCGCCATTGAAGTTTTCCTGCGTCGATTTCATCCTTGAAGTTCTGCTTTATGGCGTCCCTGGACCATTTTTCAATCCTTGTGCAGGGCCCGCACCTCTTGCTGGTGTAAAAATAGTAAGCAACATATTCAGGTGTCTTGTCGGCTGCTTCATCCGGTCCGGCGAGAACCCCGGTGCTCAGAGGGCCAAGTGTGAGAAACAACCCGGAAAAAAGGATTGCGGCGATTGTTTTGAAAAGCGCGCCGTGTTTCATTTTTTCCCCCCTTCTTTAATCCAGGTGATTACATCCTCTTTCTTGGGAACCTTGCCCACGCTTTTGACATCTCCGTCAACCAGAACCGCGGGTGTTCCGAAGACTCCGTATCCCGCGATCTCCATGGTATCGGTTACCTTGGTAACCTCCACCGATTCTCCGGATTCAGGTATGGCCTCGCGGACGATTTCCTCAGCCTTTTTGCATTTGGCGCATCCCGGCCCTAAAACTTTGATTTCCATAAAAACCTTCCTTTCCTTTCTTTTTCCGGCACATATTTATAATAAAGCCGGTTTCCTTGTAAAATCTATTTACGGCAGATCTCTTCCCGGCTAATGTACGGCAGTTTTCGGATCAGGTATTCAATTTCCCCGTCCTCTTCCAGCCAGTTTTTAAGTTCGTTCAGCAGGGTTTTTGCGTAAACATTTTCTTCCCCGCTTGCAAGTGCGTAATTGACCCAGAGACCGTCTTTTTCAAAAGTTGTCAGATTGGCGGACTCCAGAAGCTTTAAATGGCTGCTGGCGGTTGACTGGGCAACTCCTAAAGCCTCTTGGATTTCACAGACACACATTTTCCGATGCTGAAGCATCTTGAGGATTTTAACCCGGCTTGGATCGGAAAGTGCTTTCATTACTTTGATGAACTGTTTCATTATCCCCCTTGCAGCTATATCGATATAACTAAATATAAAGTTTTGAAGGGCAAAAGTCAACCGCAACCTTTTTTGAATACGGAATTTCGATCGTAGATATCAAGGGAAAGGGGGTAGATACCCCGCCAAGCTGTGTAAACATGCGGGTCGGGATTAGAAAACTACGCCTGCAGGGGTTGAATCCGTCAAAAGATTAATCGGCAGCCACAGGGATAAAAAGTGCTGTTACGGCGGAACAGTCCATGTTCCGCCGTTGTTGAACCGTTATCCGGGACCTTTTTTCTGAATATACAGGTTAGCCGGCCCCGTCAGAACGGAATATCGTCATCCGGCTGTCCGGCTCCCTGGCCGGGCTGCCCGGAAAAGCCGCCGCCTTTGGGGCCTGGTGAAGCATCATACGATCCGCTGTTCTGCTGACTCCTGTCAGAGGGTCTGCCGTCAAGAAACTGGACCGTATTTGCGACAATTTCAGTTATATAGTGGGTTTGTCCGTCTTTTTCATAGTTGCGGGTCTGAAGCTTACCTTCCACGTAGGCCTTGCTGCCCTTGGAAAGGTATTTTTCAACGTTTTCCGCCATCCTTCCGAATATGACGATCCTGTGCCACTCTGTTTTCTCCTGTTTGTCCCCTGTATTTTTGTCGGTCCACTGCTCGCTTGTGGCAATGGGAAAGTTGACCACTGCGGTCCCTGCCTGCGAGTATCGGATCTCGGGGTCCCTTCCCAGGTTGCCGATAAGTATTACCTTGTTGATTCCGGCCATTTGAGCTCCTGTTCATTTGTTTTGTTGTGTATTCGTCTGAAGTATTACCTCAATATTCGCCCGGTGTCAAACCGGCAGTTGAAAATCCCGGGTACCTGAAAAAATGTTACTAAAAAAACCATTTTGTGCTTGACATGGTTCTTGGAACCTGTATAATCGAATCATTGTGCATCTGAGGATTGATGCACGGGTTTCATCCGCAAGGCGTATTTCCCCGATTTTTAAACGGCACTACCCCTTACAGCTCGAAACTCTTTATTTTTTATTATTTATTACAGGAGAATGCCAGCATGGCGAACGGTATCGTAAAATGGTTTAACGACGCAAAAGGTTTTGGATTTATCGAACAGGAAAACGGAAAAGATGTTTTTGTTCATCACACAGGAATCAATGCAGTGGGTTTCAAGTCACTGAATGAAGGGGACCGTGTGTCGTTCGACATCGAAGAAGGTCAGAAAGGACCTGCGGCAGCAAATGTCACAGTAGAATAGCCTTACTTCCTTCTTCATATTTGAAGATCTTTTAAAGCCTCTGACGGAAGAGATTCCGTTCAGGGGCTTTTTTTGTTTGCCCGGACCGCTTTTCCGGCCCATATCGCACTTTTGAGTGTGTATTAATAACGGAAACCTTTATGCAAAAACGGATTAAACGCAGAGTTACAGCAAGGGAGCAGACTTTTTTCGCAGTTTGCCAGCCCGGTGTGAAAAATCTTTGCCTCAAAGAGTTGTCCGATCTGGGTATCAATCCGGGCGGAATACGAGTCAAAAAAGGCGGCATCGAGTTTTCCGGAAAAGTGTCGGACTGTTACAGGGCGAATCTGCACCTCAGAAGCCCTTCCCGGATACTGATGCGAATCTGCAGGTTCAGGGCTGAAACCTTTGCCGAATTTGAGAAAAAGGCGGGAAAGGTGGACTGGGATCTGTATGTTTCTTCAAACGCAACTGTGGAATATACTGTTTCGTGTGCAAAATCGAGGCTTTATCATACCGGTGCAGTTGAAGAGCGTCTCTCCCGGGTTGTTTCGGCAAAGGCGGGCAGGGAAAGACGAACAGCCGGAGATCAGGCCGGCGCCCCATCTGCCGGGCTTCATGTTCGGGCGGAAAAAGACCGCTTTGAGATTTCAATAGACAGCAGCGGAGATCTGCTGTTCAAAAGAGGGATCAAGGAGGATGTCGGCAAAGCACCCATACGGGAAAACCTTGCCGGTGCAGTCCTGTCCTGGGCAGGATTCGGTTGCGATGATCTATTGGCCGATCCAATGTGCGGGTCCGGCACCTTTTCCATGGAGGCGGCCATGATAAAGAAACGGATTCCCCCGGGATACTTCAGACGGTTTGCATTTGAGGACTGGCCGTGCTTTTCAGGTGCGCAGTTTGCTCATATGAAAAAAAAGGCACGGGAGGAAATTGTATCAGCAAGTGAAAAATCGATCTTTGCATTTGATATTGATGAAACTGTTCTGGCGCCGTTTGGGGACAATATCAGCAGGTTCGGTTTTGAGGATGTGATACATGTCAAAAAAAAAGATTTTTTTACCCTGACTTGTGTTGATTTCAACTGCAAAAAAGGGGTGATCGTTATTAATCCCCCGTATGGCAAGCGTATCAGGGCAAAGAACGAAACCGGTTCGTTCTTCATGGAAATCGGGAATAAGCTTAAGAAGGATTTTTCAGGGTGGCGGGCAGGAGTCGTGGTGCCGGATAAGTCCGCTGCTGCATCCCTTGCTCTGAACGGGCGGCTTACCAGGTTTTTCCACGGAGGGCTGGATGTTTTTGCAGTTACAGGAAAGGTTTAGCGGCTGATTTTATTCAGCGCGAGCCCTGCTATGGAATCAATGTCCGCCACGTGCAGGACCGCGTTCTGTTTCACGGCTTCCAGTGGCATACCGTACACCACGCAGGAGTTTTCATCCTGGGCGATGGTTACCGATCCTGCGGATTTCATGGCTGCCAGGCCTTCTGCTCCATCGGCCCCCATGCCGGTGAGTATGATGCCTAAAGCGTTGGACCCCGCGTGCCTGGCCACGGACTTGAACAGGACATCCACTGCAGGTCGCTGGTGGTGGACCATGGGGCCCTGCCTGATCCGTACAAAATACCTTGCCCCGCTCCGGTCCAGGAGCATGTGAAAGTTCCCGGGCGCTACAAGTGCAGTGCCGTTGGATACGGTATCCCCGTCTTCTGCCTCTTTGACCCTGATTCTGCACAGGGTGTCCAGACGCCGGGCAAAACTTGTGGTAAACTGGGCAGGCATGTGCTGTACCACAAGCACCCCCGGCGAGTTAACCGGCAGCGGTTCAAGCACCCGCCTGATGGCTTCGGTGCCCCCGGTGGAAGCGCCTACCGCGATGATTTTGCTTGTGGTTTTCGAAAGAGCGGCGGAATTGATCCCGGCAGGTATGGGTTTGTGAGAGGCAAGTTCCCGTTTTTTAGATATATCAGCTTTTGCGGCACCTCTGATTTTTTCGGCCAGTTCTGCTCCCATGTCTCCCACGGAATAGGCTGCGCTCGGTTTTGATATCACTTCGAGCGCACCTGCTTCAAGCGCCTCAAGTGCTATGTCGCTGCCTTTGGGCGTAAGGGAGCTGACGATAACCACGGGCAGCGGTTTGTGCTTCATCAGTTTTTTTAAAAATGTAAGGCCGTCCATCCGGGGCATTTCAATGTCCAGGGTGATCACGTCCGGTTCCAGATGAACGATCTTGTCCCTTGCCACGTAAGGATCAGGTGCGGTGGCAACGACCTCGATGTCTTTGTGCATGGAAAGTTCCCTTGACAGGACTTTTCTTACAATTGCGGAATCATCAACCACAATAACCCGGATGGTCATTTCAAAAGCAGCCTTTCCGTCCGGTGTCCGGTGCCCGGTCGATTTGAGCGGCAAGTGCCAGCCTTCCGCCGAGGGTTTGGAATATGACCATGTTTTCCAGGTTTTTGACCTCTGCCGGATCAACCGTTGCCGGGAGCCCCAGGTGAGAGGAAAAGCGGTCGTCGATTTTCCGGAGTGCGTTGCCTGCGATCATGTTCAACGCTTCGGTCAGTGTGCCTGCGGTGTCCTCGGCAGTGACATCGTCAGGGTTCAGTCCCATGAGGTTCTCCGCCATCATTTTCAAAAGTGAATCAGGCATGAATATACAAATCCGACCGGAAAAAGCCCCGGAAAAGGATATTCCGGCTGCCAGCGTTTCATTTGCGCTGCACAGGCCTGTATCCTCAAGAGAAATCCCGCCGTTTTTTTCAACCGGCAGGAAAAACATCGTTTCCATGACTTCAGAAGTCGAAATCGCTATCTGATGCATCAGTGTCTTGATCATAATCTGAAACTCCCAGGATTTTTACCAGCAGGTCTCTTAACTGTTCCGGGGTAAAGGGTTTTTTGATATACCCTTCAGCCCCCTGTTCCATGAACCGGTTTATGATTTCACTGCTCCCTTCGGTGGTGACTGCCACAACCGGGATATGCTTTAATGCGGGGTCATTTTTGATTGCCCTTATCATTTCCAGGCCGTCCATTTCCGGCATGGTGTAGTCGGTGATCACAATATCCACCCGGTGGTTTCTGAGTTTTTCAAGCCCCTGTTTTCCGTCGGCCGCTTCCAGAAATTCGGATTCTGCGTATCCCGCGGCTTTGAAGGTTTTTTTAAGAACCTTTCTCATGGGAGACGAGTCATCCGTCAGCAGTATGGTAAACTGCATAAAGTCCATCCTTTGTTCAGTATCTGTTTCAATTGTTCACACGATTTTCAAAAGTTTTTCCACCTCTTCAATTCCGAGGGTGAAATCCGCAATGATTCGGGAAATATCGTCAGCAGTTACGCCGAGCTCCCGTGCAGCCTGGCTGTGGAACCTGTATGCAAGTCCGTCCGCGCCCACTGCAAGTCCCATCATCATGCTGATGCAGTCGGCAAGATACACCACAAGAACTTCCCTGTCCTTTTTTACGGACTGGTCATCCAGATGATGGTGCCGGATGATTTTTACCATTTTGGGGCTGAATTTCCACATTTTCGCAATCATTCCGCCAAGCTCTGCATGGTCCACACCGATGACCTTTTTTTCAGCCTCCCTGAAACTTAAGTTTCTGTTTATGACAAGGGAATTGATTTTGTCAAAGCGGTGGGCTATAAATCCGTCCATAACGGTTTTCCCGATATCCTTTAACAGTGAGGCCGTGAAAATGGTATTCCGGTTCCCTATCCCGAAACGGTCGGCAATCAGTTTGGCGATCATGGCAGAAGATACAGCGTATTTCCACATGGCATCCTCATGGGTGTCATATCCCTTGTTTCTTCCCCCGAGCACGCCTGCCCCTGATTTGAGCAGGACAAGTTCCACCACCTGGTCAAGCCCGAGCATGGCTGTGGCATCCTCAACTGATTCAGCAGGGTTTTTCAGCCCGAAGTAGGCAGAGTTGCAGGTCTTTAGAAGATTGGCAGTCACCACGGGGTCATACTTGATTACCCCGGCTATTTCGCTCATGGAAGCCCCTTTTGCATCCACTTTCTCGATGAGCTGAGATACCACCGCAGGTACCGGTTTCAGGTTTTTAATCTCCTTTACGAGTTCCTGTATTGCACTCATACTTTTATTTCCCCGGAGCCTGAGGTCCTTACATATATGTCGCCGGTGCCGATTTCGAGTTTCACTGTTCTGTTCACGTTGCCGCCGACATTCTCCCTGTCGATCAGGACGTTGTTTCTGAAGAATATTTTTTTAAGGGCCATGTAGTTTCTTTTTCCTATATTAAAGAACCCTTTCTGGTCGAGTATTTCAGCACCACCCGCCACGTAGACTTTTATCCTGCTTTTTTTTGCCCCGAGCTGGTATGAGTGTTTGAAAAGTCTCGGAATTCCTGTATCCGCGAACATATAAGGTCTTTTAGCTGCCTTGTCCCTGTCCATGGACGAATCAGGCAGCATATAATGGAGGATACCGCCGGTCCCGGCGGTTTCGTCATGGATGACAACTCCGATGCAGGATCCCAGTGAATACGTTACCAGAACCTCTGCCGGGTTGTTGCTTACCTGCATGTCAGCCACACCGATTATCCTTCGCATTTTGACAGTTTCCTTTTTCCGGGTTAAGCTGCCGCCATTTTTTTGACATAGGAAATAAGCGCCTGGATAACCGGGAACAGATCCGCTGCTTTGCGGTCCTCGACAATGGCCTCGATTCCTGAGGCAGCAGCAGGAATGCCTTTCTGCACGGCTTCATCTTCCGGGGGTATCCGCCCTATGTGGACAACGAGCTCATCAACGGGTCTGTACAAAGATTCCATGGAGTTCTCCGCCTTTTAAAAATCGAGAACGGTGTGTGAATTGTCTGAAAGCTGTGTCGATCCCGTAAATAGTACGGTAAGGATTGGAAAAAATCAAGGAGTGAATTTTGTATGAAGGCTTTTGCAGTATAACCGGAGGAAACGAGATTCCTTGTTTATATGAAGGTTCCTTCCTTGAGACCGGAAGAGTACCTTTCCGGGCATATTTTGATGAGGCCGGGCATTACAGTGTTGCGCCCGTTCCTTTTGGCCTTGTACAGCATGGTGTCAGCGTCCGACACCAGCCTGTCCATGGTGGAGTCCGGCTGCATCCGGGTTACGCCGAAGCTTGCAGTCACGCTTATGGTGCGGTTCCCGCTGGTGATTTCAAGACCGGATATTTTTTCCCTGAGCCGTTCGGCAAGTTCTTTTGCCTTTTCCCTGCCGGTTTCAGGGAGGATGGCGATGAACTCTTCACCTCCATACCTTGCCAGAATGTCTTCCTGCCTGATGTTTTTACGCACGATTCCTGCAACTTCTTTCAGTATCCTGTCTCCTGCCTGGTGTCCGAACCGGTCGTTAATCTCTTTAAAGTGGTCCAGGTCGAACATGAAAACCGATAGAGGCTTTTTGTGACGGGCTGCATTGGCCATGTTCTTTTTTAACTGGCTTTCAAACTCCCTCCTGTTGTAGCATCCGGTAAGGGGGTCAATGATGGCTGCGTTCGTAAGCCTTTCTATGCTGATCTGTTTGGACAGTGCAGCCTGGGTGCTCTGGAGGATCATATGGATCATGTCCCCGTGATGGTCCAGCATTCTGTCGGAGGTCAGCATGTAAACCCTTGCCTGGTATTCTTTTCCGCCAAGCTCGTACGTGGTAAGATTTTCCAGGGTGAATTTTTTTCCAGTCCCTCTCTCAGGATCTATCCGTTGGTTGAGATAGTTGATCTGAAACCGTTCGTTCAGGTGAAAATCTTTTCTGATGATCTCTTCCAGCGAGTTTTTATACATCTGCGGATCAAGCCATACATCGACTGTTTGCTCTTTTTTTACGGCAAATCCGAACAGCCGGTAATTCAGTATGTTTTTAAGGCAGCGGGCAAGTTCATTGATGATCTCTTCATGGGACTCCTTCTGGTTAAGAGAGACTATATACCCTGCAAGCCTTCTGTGGTCGGCATCTCTGGCAGCAGAGCTGAAGAGCATTGAAAGTGCCGTGGTCACTCGTTTCTGAAACCGGTCTATGGTATTCATCTTTATTCCGCTCCTTTGGGTTGCATCTCTCTTGTTGCTTGAAAAAGAGAGATGCAATTTGGATGCCATTGGAGTGGACAGGGTGTTGATCAGGTTTAAAAACAGGAAGTTATAAGGTGTGAAGGGGTGATGTATTCCACGTACCCGGAAAAAAATGCAGGCAAAGCGTCATGGAATTGACAGGGGTTAAAGGTTTCCTTTAAGTCCGATCTCTTCAGCTGCCGGCTTCATTCCGGTTATGGTTTCGGTTATCAGTTCGGAAAGATCCATTTCCAGCATGGCAGCTCCTTTTTCAATGATGGACCGGTCAACCCCTGCTGCAAAACTCTTGTCCTTCCATTTTTTTTTCACGGACTTGGCTTTCAGGTCCAGAATGCTTCGGGAGGGTCTGACAAGGGCGGTGCTGGCGATCAAGCCTGTGAGTTCGTCTGTTGCAAACAGGGTTTTTTCAAGGGCTGTTTCCGGCTTTACATCCGTGCAGATTCCCCATCCGTGGCTGACCACGGCCCGGATGTATTCCGCGGGCCAGCCCTCCTGTTCAAGGATTTCCCTGGTCTTGATGCAGTGCTGGTCAGGATACATTTCATAGTCAAGATCATGGACAAGGCCGATCACTTTCCATTTTTCCCTGTCACCGTCAAATTTCAGGGCGAAGTGATCCATCACCGCCTCCACAGCAAGGGCGTGGCGGATGAGGCTGTCGTTCCGGTTGTATCTTTTTAAAAGTTCGAACGCATCTTCTCTTGTGGGTAGCTGCTCGTTCATTCGTTTCTTCCTTTAAAGGGCCATGTGAATTTTGTGTTGTGTAAATTTCATATCTGTAATTTAATGATAAGTCAACAGATGATGTCAACCCTTTTCAAAGGAGCTTTTTCAAGATTGGAAGTTTTCAGTACCATACCCGGAATAAAGAAATGGGCAGCGTCGGTTAAAGCGGAAAAGAAGAGTATCTGTCTTGTCCCCACGATGGGTTTTTTTCATGAAGGCCATCTCTCTTTGATGAGAAAAGGAAAAAAACTTTGTGACAGGCTTGTGGTAAGCATTTTCGTCAACCCGACCCAGTTCGGGGAAAACGAGGATCTGGACGCGTACCCTGCTGACCTTGAACGGGATATTTCACTGGCGGATGCCCAGGGGGTGGATGCGGTTTTTACCCCGCGAGCCGAGGAGATTTACAAGCCCGGATTCCAGACGTATGTGGAGCTGAGCCTGATCCCGGACAACCTGTGCGGGCTTTCAAGGCCGGGGCATTTCAGAGGTGTGGCTACGGTGGTTGCCAAACTGTTCAATATAATCGAGCCGGACCGGGCTGTGTTCGGAAGCAAGGACTACCAGCAGCTTTTGCTGATACGCAGGATGGCCCTGGACCTGAATTTTGACATAGATATCACGGCAGCTCCGATTGTCAGGGAGGATGACGGGCTTGCCATGAGCTCCAGAAACACCTATCTTACAACTCAGCAGCGTCAGTCGGCGTTGAGTCTTTCCAGGTCCCTTGATCTTGCCGGAGAGATGATAAAAGGCGGCGAACGTGATACGGAAAAGGTGAAACATGAGATGGAGATGCTGATCCGTTCACATCCTGACACATTTATTGATTATGTCCGGCCGTGTGATCCCGAGACCCTTGAAAAGGTTGAAACCATTAATGGTCCTCTGCTTGTGGCTCTGGCAGTTCGGGTGGGCAGGACCCGGCTGATCGACAACAGGATTTTTCACCCAGAACAATAATCACGGCGCATTTTTTGAGGAACCTGTGCCGTTCCGTTGCTTTTTCAGCCTTCTGGGCGTCCGCATTGCGGATAATAATGGAGTTGTTGTTTTCCTGTCCCTTTCTCAGGCCTTTCAGCACGATCGGGTTCGGGCCGGTACGTTTGTCCTTCAGCGCCTCTTCCATGCTGCAAAGATATTTCACCACACCGAACTGTACTGCGTATTCCCGGCTGATAAACAGGGAGCCGTAAATCTGGTCGCCTTTTTCACTGAAAACGGCCGGGTTGAGTACAGGTTCGAAATCAAGGGATCGGGCGTCAATCACAAGGCCGGTATGCTCCACAGCCCTTTTTATTTTTCCGTTTTCCGTTTCCTTTTCGATCTGTTTGACCCTGGGGATTTCCCGTATTTCATCCGGGAGGACCAGCTGAAGGAACCCCCCGTGGATTGGCGCTTTCAGCCTGGTTACCATGGCGGTGTCAGAGGTGTAGTACTGCTTTGCCACCAAAGCGTCGGATGCTGTTTTCTCAATTCCCGCCATCACGGCGTTGTCCGGGGAAAGCTTTTCTTTCACCGTTTTTTCACCGATTTTAATGTTTTTGAATATGGAAACAAGGTTCCGGATTGCTTCGGCTTTGGCCGCCCCTGGTATTGAATCCGGAGAGATGGAGCTTTTGTTTTCGTTCGGTCCTGCCCGCCCCGTCGCAGTGATATGGCCGGTGCTCCAGTTGATGGACCCGTTTTCAAAAAGGGTGATGCACTGCTTGGTAGAAGAATTGCCTTTATCCGGGCTGCTTTTTTCCTGTGCGTATGGGGCCGGCAAAAGAAAGATTCCTGTGAAGAATACTGCAGCCAGGCTACTGAGGCATTTTTTTCGAAATATATGACTTGATAAACGTTTTTGCATTATTCAGTTGATCCGTTGCAGGCATGGTGGAAAATATTTTTTCCATATACCTGTTTTCCTTGGTTTTTCTTATTGATTCTTCAAAATTCAAATCGAATATCCAGCTTATCTGGAGAAGTTTGAGGTCGTTAAGGCGCTTTACCCTGGAGCCGTCCGCCACTCTTTTTTGAAATATGTCATCCATAAGTCCGGCTGATATATTTCCGTCGTCAGGGAGGTTCAAAATTACATAGCTGTCCTGTTTACCCTCGCCGGCAAGGTACTGACGGGTCATCACCTCAAGTATGTCAAGCTTGTCTGCATCCCGGAGAATCCGGGTCAAAAGAAGTGTATTCTCCTGGATCTCTTGGGGTGGTTTATACATGTTATGATAAAATACCGCATCCATTATTCTTTTTTGATCATTGTCATCATACCGGTCCAGCAGATGATTCTCTTTGATCACGCGGCAACCCAGGGCTGCGTGATTTTCCGACAGGCTGTCCACAAAAGTGCCGTAATTTTTGAACTGCCGGAAACGGCCTATGTCATGGAGAAGACCGGATATTTTTGCCGCATTAAACTCTTTTGAAGAAAGACGGATGCTTTGGCAGATGTCGTTTACATTCCGGCAGACCCTGAGAGAGTGTTCCTTTTTTAAAACAAAAGGGGCGGGGTCATCCGCCCGGGAAATAAACCCGTCAGCGTAGGCGGAAAA
>JAWLES010000058.1:0-12971 GCA_041685935.1 Desulfobacteraceae bacterium
GGGATGATAAGTAATGTGGCTGATTTTTCTTTTTGAAAAATTCTTATGCAGGATATGAAATCCTGCCTCCCTGTTAACAGGGAACACTTCAATTCCGCCGGCAACCAGCAGTTCCAGGCCCTCTTTTTCGCTGGAAACCCTGTATATATCAATTTTTCCTGTTTTTTCCGCTTTTGCTATGGCAGTGCCGTAAATATTTCCCAGAACCCCGCCGATGCGGTACCCCTGCAAGTCTTCAGCGGTTTTCCAGTCAAAATCTGTTTTTTCGGAATAAAAAAAGACCAGGGGGCCCTGCACAAGAGTGTCAGACATATAAAAATCCTTCTCAATGGCCGGCATTTTCGCCCAGAAGCTGCACGCATCCCATACACCCATTCGGGCAAGACTCTTACTCCGCTTCCATGGGAAAAACCCGAAACGTGCATCCATGCCGACAAGGCTGAAAGCCTCCTTTACAATCCGTGTAACAAGCCCCTGATGCTTCAGGTCTCTGGAGACATAAGGAGGAAACTCACCGGTTGCAATCCTTACGGTTTCCCCTGCAACAGCCTTAGAACACCATAACAGCAAAAAAATTGCCACAATACACAGAGACACGGAAACCGATTTTTTTTGAACCATATTCTTCAGCTTCATCCCTTCTATCTATCCCACCCTTCTGCCACATCTGTTTCTTACTTTTCTTTCACTTCATTAAGAAAACCAGTGATAAAAAGTTCATTATCACCATCAAGCCCTAAGGTTTGTCAAGGCAAATTTTTCAAAGCTTGAACTCCCGGTATTTTCTCTTGTGAAAATCACTTTCTTTATGGTATAAAACAGAAAAAAAAATCCGTTTGAGACCATCGGTCATGAAGGGACTTCTGCATAGCACAGACCAAGTGATGACGCATACGGAATCCGATACGCAAAACAACCCATGGATTAACCCTGAAAAGATCATTTCCGGGCTCATAATCCCCGCATTTGTTTTTGCGTTGCTGACCCTGCCATCCTGCACATTCTCGCCCAACCGGTTCAAACTTGAGAATATCGGGAAGTCTGACGTAAACCAGATAGCGGAAATTCATTTACAGAGAGCCTCCGACCTGATTGAAAAACTTAGCATAAAAATGTATAAAAGGAATCCGGATGAACTCTCCAAAACAGAGAATCGAACCATTGAGGAAAGTGTCGAAAAAATCATTGCCTGCCCATCCCCTGGAGGATACAGGGAACTCAATTACAATAAAGGGACTGATGCGATTCTGCTGGGCCTGAGTAAAAATTTTCAAGGAGACCGGGTGTTTGCGGTAATGTACGGCCTGTACTCAATGCTGCTCAAATCCTATGAAAACAAATGCGAGTTCTTTTTCACCGACCACCTGGACCAGCAAAAGCTTTACAACAGCGCCCGCAATATTGAAATTCTCGTCTGGCGCCTGAAAACCCGGGTGGATGATCAGGGGAATCCGCTGCTGCTCACCAACTGCACCGCCGGCCCGGTGATAAATATCAGTTATGAAAGGCTCTTCGGCAAACTTATAAGCCTGCAGGACACCCTGGCTGTAATCGTTTCCGAGCGGACCAGCCGCACTATCAAAAAAGTGGTTCACTTCACCGGTATGAGCTTCCTGCCGGTGGGACTATGACTCTTCACCGATAAATCTTGAAAGCTGCTGCTTATAGTACGTAACTTTGGAAGAATCGGCTTTTGAAAGGGCCTCTTTTGCGGCCTTTACAGCATTCCCCATGTCATTGTTTACATAGCAGGCCTCTGCGTATGTATCCAGAATAAATGCCTCCCTGCTGATCTCCAAAGCTTGTTTGGACAGTTCAAGTGCCTTTTTCCCGTTCCGAAGCGATTTATCTTCACAGGTTGCGTACAGCCATGCA
Source organism: Desulfobacteraceae bacterium (assembly GCA_041685935.1). Lineage (GTDB taxonomy): Bacteria > Desulfobacterota > Desulfobacteria > Desulfobacterales > Desulfobacteraceae > JAIPEK01. The sequence continues at coordinate 1,876 of JAWLES010000058.1, forward strand.
AGATTGTTCAGCGCATGAAGATTTTCCGGATCAATCCGCAGAACATTCTCCCATGCGCCCCTGGCCTCTTCATATTTGCCCATGTCATAGTAGTAATCCCCGACAATAGTATACAGGTCGGAATTTTCCGGTTCCACCCGGATTTTCCGCTCAAGCACTTTTTCAGCGATATAATTTTTAAAAAGTTTGTTCCCGCTGCCGAAATTGACGGAATATCCAAGCCCGAACACAAGGATCGTAACCAGCACATATCCTGTAATCATGAATTTCAGCTTCCGGTCATGCTGTTTGATATACGATTCGTCATACCGGCACTTTTCAAGAAACCGAACCCTCTCTTTTATGCTGAAATGGTGCCAGTTGGGTTTATCCCAGGACTGTCCGCTGAACCTGGCGATCTTGTTGAAGGTGGAAATCAGAGCGCCCGGATCCCTGGTCAGGGTAAATACATACGTATCAGCCTGGCGCTCGAAATTCCGCATGAAAAATCCGAACACATACCTGAAGTACAAAACAAAAAGGAGGATGAGAAACAGGCTGAAACAGGCGGTTACAGCCGTATCATGGCTGACCCCGAGGAATGCGGAAACCGTGAAAAGACCTTTGCCTGAATAAATAAGAAGCATGACCGGGTCGAAAACAAAATAGATAAACCCGATGTACCCAGCAAAAAAAAGAATATAGTACAAAAGATGATGATTTTTTACATGCCCGATTTCATGGGCGATCACTGAATCAATCTCGTCATCTTCCAGAAGCCGTATCAAAGCGGGGGTTACAAGGATATAACGGAACCTGCCCCAAATCCCCATCACTCCTGCGGTTATCATGGAACCGCCGAACAGCTCCCATTTCAGGATATCTGCATATCTAAGCTGAGCCATGGAGCAGACACGCCGAATCCTGTCTCTGACCATGGAAGGTTCAAGCGGATTGCAGCGCCAAAGCCTGCGGATCATATAAGGTCCGAAAACCGCCACCGCCACAAGGAATACGAGCACATAACTGACCTCCCCCAAAGGAGACGTCAGGAAATCGGAAAGGAAGGGAAAAGGGAGAATATGGAGAATATCCGCCACAACAGACAACAAAAACCATGGCAGCAGCGCAGGAAGGGAAAAGGATATATTGGATATCACAAAATTTCTTTTTGAAACCGAACTTGAAAAAAATTCCTTCTGAACAACCCAGGCCGAATCCCACACAATAACCAGATAAAAAAGGAACAACAAGAGGAACAAAACCGCCTCAAGGGTAGGGAAAAGCCTGAATATAGCAAAATCGGAAAAAAGAAGCTTCAGGCGGAAAAAGTACAGATCCATCCCGAAAAGAAAAAGTGCGAGAATGGAAAACCGGGTCAAAAGATTGTTAAGCTTATGGTCGGTGACCTCCCTGTCAATCACGGCAGACCTGGCAGCCAGCCTGTTAAAGGAAGCCCTGGACAAAACCGCAAATACAACAGCCGATAAAAACGCGTAAAAAAGAGCATGCTCCGGAGGGCTGTCCACACCTTCGGGATAATGGCATGTGGTATAAACAATCAGGGCGACAAGAAAGTAGATAAAGTTGGAAAACATGAAGATACCCGTGAATAAAAAATAGCGACCGGCTGCTGATGTCAGGCTTATGCCGTCAGGATCTAAAGAACCATTACATATTTGAAAACAGCCCAGAAATGACAGAAACTGCCGGCCATCACAAACAGATGCCAGATTTCATGGAATCCGAATATGCCGGGAACAAGATTCGGCTTTTTAACGGAATAGATCACTGCCCCGACACTGTAAAAAAGACCGCCTGAAACGAGCCATGCAAGCCCGCCCGGCTGGAGGTGTGTGGCCAGAGGGTAAACCGCTGTAATACAAAGCCATCCCATCAAAAGGTACAGCAATGTTGACACCCATCTGGGGACATTCACCCCGGAAATCTTGATCACCGACCCTGCTGCGGCAAGGCCCCATATGACCCCGAACAGGCTCCATCCCCAGGCTCCCCGCATAGGCACAAGGCAAAAAGGCGTATATGAGCCTGCAATCAAAAGATAGATCATCACATGATCAATCCTCCTGAAAATCGTTAAAAGGGACGGGGATACTTTCAGGCCGTGATACAGGGAACTTGAAGTATACATCAGTACAAGCGTGGAGCCGAAAATACTGAAGGAAACCACATGCCAGACAGATGCATTGGCCGCAGACATGGCCACCAGAACGCTCAGCCCGGCAATGGAAGCAATCGCTCCGGCTGCATGGGATACCGTATTCACAGGCTCTCTTAAAATTCTATTCAATTCACACATAATCCTCCTTATATACCATCAAACAGCAGAGGGACACCAGTGATTTCTTTGTTTACATTTTTTTTACCTGCAGCCCTGCAAAGCAGGTGCCACTTTACCCGTGCCTTCCGGAAATGGTAGCCTGTCCGCAAACAATTGCAATTTATTTTATCAATTCCATTTATCCAATGTATTTTTTTTAAAAAAATGTATTTGAAAAAAATTACTGATATGCTATGTCTATGTTGCTTGTGAACTTTACGCTTTATGACACAAAGGCTTAATACAGGTGTTCCGGATGAATAATCATTTTATTCGTTCTTTTTATACGTAAACCCGAAACTCACACAGGAGGTATTAAGTATGAAGTTTATCAAATTATTAACCGCATTATTAACCGTGCTCTTCTTTACCACGCTGGCCATGGCCGGCACACTGGAGGACGTAAAAGAAAGAGGCTACATCAAAGTAGGCGTAAACGGCGGTGTTTACGGGTTCAGCAAACCCAATGAGGAAGGGGTCTGGGAGGGCCTTGATGTGGATACGGCAAAAGCGGTTGCAGCTGCAGTATTCGGTGATGCGGAAAAAGTTGATTTCACCTCACTGACAGCGGTACAGAGGCTTCCGGCTCTTCAGTCCAGCGAGATCGATGTTCTCTGCCGGAACACCACCCAGACACTTACCAGGGAAACCAAAAACTCCCTGAATTTCGTACAGACCAATTTTTACGACGGCCAGGGCTTCCTAATCCGCAAGGACATGGGTGTTGACAGCGCAAAGGAACTAAGCGGCGCAACCGTATGCGTTCTTCCGGGAACAACCACCGAAATGAACGCAGCCGATTTCTTCCGAACCAACAACATGAAATGGAAACCGGTTGTCATAGAAAACACATCCGAACTTAACAAGGCGTTTTTCGCAGGAAGATGCGACTGCCTGACAAGTGATTCCTCGCAGCTTGCCGCACAGAGAGCTGTTGCCCCGAACCCGGATGACTACGAAATACTCCCTGAAATCATCTCAAAAGAGCCCCTTGCTCCTGTTGTACGCCACGGAGATGATGAATGGTACGACATTGTCAACTGGACCGTAATGGCGCTGATCCAGGCCGAGGAATTCGGCATCAACTCAAAGAATGTGGATGAGTTTCTCGACAGCGACAATCCTTCCATCAAGCGCCTCCTCGGTGTTACACCGGGCATGGGGAAAAACCTCGGCCTTGACGAGAAGTGGGCCTACAACATCATTAAACAGGTGGGCAACTACGGTGAAATCTATGAGCGGAACGTAGGACCGGACACGGCTCTCGGTATCGAAAGAACCCTGAACGCACTCTGGACCGACGGCGGACTCATGTACGCATCCCCGATCAGATAATTTTCAATGTTTAAATCAAAGGCGCCTTGATTCATCAAAACAATCAGGCGCCTTTTAAAGTGACGGCGATCTATTATGGAAAACCATACCACTACCGCAGAAGAGAAAGTTCCGTTCTGGCTCGACCCTGACAAACGTTCGATTATATTTCAAATCCTTACGTTTCTCATGGTGGGGCTCCTTGCTTTCTACCTTGTCAACAACACTTTGACAAATATGGAAAAGCAGAACATTTCATCCGGGTTCGATTTCCTTGGCAAGGAAGCCTCCTTTGAAGTAGGAGAATCGCCCATTGAGTATTCAGCAGCCGATTCCTACGCCAAAGCCCTGCTGGTCGGCTTTCTAAACACACTTAAAGTCTCGTTTCTCGGCATTGTTCTTTGTACCATAATCGGCGTATTTGTAGGGGTGGCAAGGCTGTCTTCCAACTGGCTTGTGTCAAAGATGGCCATGGCCTACATTGAATTGATGCAGAACATTCCCGTACTGCTGCAGCTTTTTTTCTGGTACGCCCTTTTTTACGAAATTTTCCCATCCCCTAGAGGGGCGCTCAATCCCATGGCCGGGGTATTCTTATGCAACCGTGGAACGGCCCTGGGCGTACCGGCAGCCCATCCCGCGAACATGTATATACTCCTTGCCCTGGTTTCAGGGATAGTGATTTCATTCATAATCCATAAATGGGCCAAAAAAAGGCTCTTTGAAACCGGAAAAATGTTTCCGGTCTTCTGGACTTCGGCGATTATCATACTTGCCCTCCCGACGATTGTCTGGTTTCTTGCCGGCACCCCAACCAAAATGGACTTACCCAGTCTCCAGGGGTTTAATTTTAAAGGCGGCATAATGCTCTCTCCGGAATTCACCGCCCTTCTTCTCGGGTTGACCATTTACACCTCCGCTTTCGTTGCCGAGGCTGTGAGGGCCGGAATCCAGTCCGTAACCAGAGGGCAGACCGAAGCCGCCCATTCCATAGGACTGAAAAGCAGGCATGTATTGAGCCTTGTGATCCTTCCCCAGGCAATGCGGGTCATCATTCCCCCGCTGACAAGCCAGATGCTGAACCTTACCAAAAACAGCTCCCTTGCCATCGCCATAGGTTTTCCCGACTTTGTGTCCGTGGCCAACACCACCATAAACCAGACCGGGCAATCCATTGAAGGTGTTGCGCTGATAATGGGATGCTACCTTATATTCAGCCTGAGCACTTCGGTTTTTATGAACTGGTACAACAAAAAATCACAACTTGTGGAAAGATAAACTCTTATGACACAGATACAAATTGACACGGAATACATTTCCGGACTGAAACCTCCGGTGGTCAAAAGAGGGGCTGTGGGATGGATCAAAGACAATCTTTTCAACAGTTGGTTCAATTCCATTTTAACCATTGTCACATTTCTTGTTCTGGTGAAAATAGTTCCCCCTTTTTTGCAGTGGGCATTCATAGAAGCTAACTGGATATCCGGCAGTGAATTATGCAAAACCGGTGACGGGGCCTGCTGGTCTGTGGTCACCAAGAATATTCGATTTATCATATTCGGGTTTTACCCGTACGAACTTCACTGGAGACCCTTTGCAGCCATGATGATCCTTTTTGCTCTTTTGTTTTTCTCCAATGACCGGAAGTTCTGGACAAAACATCTCGGGTACGCCTGGATAGCAGGTCTCATCACCATGGGCATACTGATGAAAGGCGGCATTGTGGGCCTTGAAAACGTGGACACCATGAAGTGGGGCGGCCTTCCTTTAACCCTTCTTCTGTCGGTATTCGGGCTTACAGCTGCATATCCCCTGGGGGTATTGCTTGCCCTTGGAAGGGATTCCAGAATGAGCGGCATCAAATATCTCTGTATCACATACATTGAACTGATCAGAGGGGTCCCGCTGATCAGTCTCCTGTTCATGTCATCGATCATTTTCCCGCTTTTTCTGCCCGAAGGGCTGACCCTCAACAAAATCCTGAGGGCACAGGCAGCAATTATCTTCTTTACGGCCGCCTACATTGCAGAAGTCGTAAGAGGGGGGCTCCAGGGAATGCCAAGCGGCCAGTATGAAGCGGCAGCAGCAATCGGACTCAATTACGGCCAGACCATGCGCCGGGTGATTCTTCCACAGGCGCTCAAAATGGTTATCCCTCCAACCGTCAGCGTTCTTGTGTCCGCTTTCAAGGATACCTCCCTGGTTGTTATCATTGCGCTGTTTGACCTTCTGAAAACTTCCCAGACGGTGCTGACCGACCCCCAATGGATGGGATTCAGCGCCGAGATGTACCTTTTTGTGGCGCTTCTCTACTTCTTGGGGTGCTTTTCAATGTCCAACTTCTCAAGAAAACTCGAACGGCAACTTGATACTGACAAACCAATGTAATACAGGAAACGATTATGAATACCTCCAAAGACAAGCAGGACAGAGAAATCATGGAAAACGACGTGGTCATCGAAATTTCCGGTCTGAACAAATGGTTCGGCGATTTCCATGTATTAAAAGAGATCAATCTCAATATAAAGCGGCAGGAAAAGATTGTCATCTGCGGCCCTTCCGGCTCCGGAAAATCCACCCTGATCAGATGCCTAAACCGGCTTGAAGAGCATCAGATGGGCAAAATCGTGGTGGATGGAATCGAACTTACCAACAACCTGAAGAATATTGAAAAAATCCGTACCGAGGTGGGAATGGTTTTCCAGCATTTTAATCTGTTCCCCCACCTATCCATTCTGGAAAACCTGACCCTGGGACCCATATGGGTCAGAAAAACCCCGAAAAAGGAAGCTGAAGAAACCGCAATGTTCTACCTTGAAAAAGTCAGGATAGCAGAGCAGGCCCACAAATACCCGGGCCAGCTTTCCGGCGGCCAGCAGCAGCGTGTGGCCATTGCGCGAAGCCTCTGCATGAAACCTAAAGTCATGCTGTTTGACGAACCCACTTCAGCCCTTGACCCGGAGATGGTAAAGGAAGTCCTGGACGTCATGGTCCAGCTCAGTGAAGAAGGGATGACCATGATCGTTGTCTCCCACGAGATGGGATTCGCCAAAACCGTTGCCCAGAGGGTTATGCTTATGGACGAGGGAATGATCCTGGAAGAAAACAGCCCTGAAGAATTTTTTAACAATCCACAGCATGAGAGGACCCGTTTTTTCCTTGACCAGATCCTCCATTAAAAGGAGCAATCCATGATCAGAGCAGGAATCGTCGGTGCCACCGGTTACGCCGGAGCCATGCTGGTCCGGCTGCTTCACTGCCATCCGGAGGTGGAGCTTGTTGAAATCACCTCCAACAGCTACCATGGGACTCCCATAAGCGACATATTCCCCGACCTGCGCCAAAGGGTGGACATGGTATGTCAAAAACTTGATATAGACAGGCTTTCAGAATCTGTAGACACGGTTTTCCTTGCCCTGCCCCACAAGGTATCCATGGCGCATGCCCCCGGCTTCCTGAAAAACAATGTAAAAGTAATCGATCTGTCCGCCGACTTCCGGTTCAGTGATGCAGCCGCATATGAGGCCGCCTACCAGCCCCATACGGAAAAGGATCTTTTGAAGGAAAGCGTTTACGGGCTCAGTGAGATATACACTGAAGAAATCCGGAATGCCGGACTGATCGGCAACCCTGGGTGTTACCCGACGAGTCTGCTGCTGCCGATGATCCCGCTTGCCAGGGAGGGCATCCTCAATGGGACCCACATTGTATCGGACTCCAAATCCGGCGTAAGCGGTGCCGGCCGGTCAGCTTCCCTGACCACTCACTTCTGTGAAGCAAATGAATCCTTTAAACCGTACAAGGTGGAAGGCCATCGGCATACTCCGGAAATGGAGGAAGTGCTTTCCCTGCAGGGTGAACAGAAATTCAGAGTCACATTCGTCCCCCACCTTCTGCCCTTGACCACGGGAATGCTTACCACGGCCTATATCAGAGTCCGTGACGGAATCAAGGAAACCGGGATAAGAGAAATTCTCGAAAACTTTTATAGGGGCAAACCCTTTATCCGGATTCTTCCTGAAGGCAGATTCCCTGACACACTGCACGTGAAAGGATCGAATTTCTGTGACATCGGTTTTCATCTTGAGAAAAAATCAGGAATGCTGATTATGGCATCAGCAATTGACAATCTTATAAAAGGCGCGTCAGGACAGGCGATCCAGAACATGAATCTTATGCACGGCGTGGATGAACAGGCAGGTTTAAGCAGTTTGTAAATCTTATGGGCGTTGAAAATCCATACAGGCCTTGACATCTGATGAATATAAAAGTAAAACTGCAGTAATGCAAAAGAAAATAAAAATATGGTTTTACTCGGGGTCCTCTGCAGCAATCAAGGAGTTTTCCATACCTAAATTCCTTGTGGGAGTGGTTCTGCTTTTCATGGCCGCTTTTCTGGGAGGCATGATATACGCAGGACAGGACTACTGGCAGATGAAAACCGCTTCATTTGACAACGAGTTGCTGAACCGGAAAATTTCCCGTCAAAAAAATGAGATCAAAGCCCAGAGAAAACAGCTACAGTCGTTTGCCCGGAAAATCGGTTCGCTTCAGGAAACCGTTGACAGCCTCTGCATATTTGAAGACAAGGTAAGGCTCATCGCTGATATCAAACAGACCAGCGATACAAACGGTCTAATCGGAATCGGAGGACTTTCCAAAAATCGGCCCGACTATGACATCCCCCTTGAAGAAGACCATGACAGCCTGATCCGGGAACTGCACGACCAGGTTCATGAAACACAGGTTGTCACCCGGAACCAGTTCAAGGATTTTGAAAGCCTGATTGACCAGCTCAACAAAAAGAAAAATATTCTTGCAGCGACTCCATCCATCAAACCAGTGGACGGATGGATCACATCAAATTTCGGCTACCGGACGTCCCCGTTCACCGGGCAGAAGGAATTTCACTCCGGCCTGGACATTGCAAACCGGCACGGGGAAAAAATCCTTGCCACTGCCAACGGTAAAGTCTCCTATGCAGGGCGTAAAATGCTTCTCGGCAAACTTGTGGTCATTGACCACGGCCACGGTACCATCACCAGGTACGGACATCTGGACAAAATGCTTGTCAAGCGGGGCCAGAGCGTTAAGCGCGGTGATCCAATAGGGCTTATGGGGAATACCGGAAGAAGTACAGGCCCCCATGTTCACTATGAAATAAAGCGCAACGGAACTCCTGTAAATCCGGCAAAGTATATTCTCAACTGACTTTTGATCCCGGAACATCAAACACAAATCCCCTGTAAAAATTTTCGATTTTTTGTTTTCATTTCACAAAAAATGGTTATATGTTTTAATATATGAAATAGCATTACAATTTTAAACTGGAATAGAGTATATGTTTTTTAATTTTTTGACAAAAATTTTCGGGACCAGCAACGACAGGATTCTGAAAAAGCTTCAGCCGACTGTGGACCTGATCAACAGTTACGAACCCGCCATGCGGAAACTCGAAGATGACGAGTTTCCAGGGATTACCGAACAGTTTAAAGAGCGGATTGAAAAAGGAGAAGTTCTTGACGATATACTTCCGGAAACCTTTGCCGCGGTTCGTGAGGCATCAGTAAGAACGCTCGGAATGAGGCACTTCGACGTCCAGCTTTTGGGCGGAATTGCGCTTCATCACGGCAATATAGCTGAAATGAAAACCGGTGAAGGAAAAACCCTTGTGGCTCCCCTTGCAGCCTATCTCAACGCCCTTGGCAGAAAAGGGGTTCATATTGTAACAGTGAATGACTATCTGGCCAAAAGGGATGCCGAGTGGATGGGGCAGGTTTTTACCTTCCTGGGACTGAGCGTTGCCACTCTTCTCCATGACATGGATGATCAGGAAAGAAAAGAGGTTTACAACTCGGACATTGTGTACGGCACAAACAACGAATTCGGGTTTGATTACCTGCGGGACAACATGAAATTCGACAAGGATTCCCTGGTCCAGCGGGAGCTAAATTTCGCCATTGTGGACGAAGTTGACAGCATCCTTATTGACGAGGCCAGAACTCCGCTGATTATCTCCGGGCCCACAAACGACTCAACCGACCTTTACCACAAGGTCAATACGATTATCCCGGCCTTTAAAAACGAGGTTGACTACACAGTGGATGAAGAGGCCAAGTCCGTCATGCTCACTGAAGAGGGAATTGCCAAGGGAGAACAGCTCCTCGGAGTTGAAAACCTCTACGATCCCGGCAACATTGAACTTCTGCATCATGTAAACCAGGGGCTCAAGGCACACACACTGTTCAAGCGTGACTCGGACTATATTGTCAAGGACAACGAGGTTATCATCGTTGATGAGTTCACCGGAAGGCTCATGACCGGCAGAAGATTCAGCGAAGGCCTGCATCAGGCACTTGAGGCAAAGGAGAACGTCAAGGTTGAAAACGAGAACCAGACTCTTGCCTCGATCACCTTCCAGAACTTTTTCAAGATGTATCAGAAAATATCCGGCATGACGGGTACTGCAGCCACAGAGGCGGCCGAGTTTAAAAAGATATACGATCTTGACGTAATGGTGATCCCCACGCACCAGCCCATGATAAGAGAAGACATGCCGGATGTTATCTATCAGACAAAAAAAGAAAAGTATGATGCAGTAATCCGGGAAATAATCGAACTTCACAAGAAAAAACAGCCGGTTCTGGTTGGAACCATTTCGATTGATGTGTCCGAAGAGATAAGCGCCAAACTCAAAAAAAAGGGAGTGAAACACTCAGTGCTCAATGCCAAGCACCACAAGGCCGAGGCTGAAATCATCGCCAACGCCGGTCAGATCGGAGCTGTAACCATCTCCACCAACATGGCCGGGCGGGGAACGGATATCGTTCTTGGAGAAGGCGTTACCGAGCTTGGCGGACTGCGGATCATCGGCACCAGCCGCCACGAATCCAGGCGGATCGACAACCAGCTCAGGGGGCGTGCCGGGCGGCAGGGCGACCCTGGCTCATCCAAGTTCTTTCTCTCCCTTGAAGATGACCTTCTCAGGATCTTCGGCGGTGAAAGGATTCACAACCTGATGGACAGAATCGGAATTGCCGAAGATGAACCCATTGAACACAAGATGATCAGCAAAGCCATAGAAAACGCCCAGTCCAAAGTGGAAGGCCAGAACTTTGAAATAAGAAAGCAGCTTCTTGATTTCGACAACGTCATGAACCAGCAGCGGGAGGTGATATACAGCCAGAGAAGAGAGGCGCTCATGGGCAAAAACCTGAAACCCGTGATCGATGAAATCATAGAAGATCTCACCCGCTCCATGGTTACCGAGTTCGAAATGGACAAAACTCCCATAAAGGAGTGGGACCTTGACGGCCTTTCCGAGCGGATCAGGCACCAGTTCGACCTTACCGTGGACTTTGAGTTTCTCAGCGACGATGAAAAAGACAAGGACAGGCTGGTCGAGCATATCTGTGAAAAAGCGAAAAAAGCCTATTCTGACAAAGAGGCTTTAATCGGAAGT
>JAWLES010000059.1:0-12928 GCA_041685935.1 Desulfobacteraceae bacterium
AGTTTTGAGTGGGAGCCCTGTTCGGTGATTCTGCCGTTCCGGATCACAATGATCTTGTCCGCCATTTTTACGGTGGAAAACCTGTGGCTGATTAAGACCGCGCTTTTGCCGTGCATGAGTTTTCTGAAATTTTGGAATACTTCGTATTCACTGTCCGCATCAAGCGAACTTGCCGGTTCATCCAGGATTATCAGTTCCGTGTCCGCCATGAATGTCCTGGCGATGGCGATTTTCTGCCATTGGCCGCCGCTCAGTTCCTGGCCGTTTTCAAACATTTTTCCAAGTGTGGTATCGTAGCCGTGGGGGAGATTGCGGATAAACGAATCAGCATCCGCATTTTTTGCTGATTCCTGAATGCGGGGACTTTCAGGTGAAGAGCTGATGTCTCCGATGCGGATGTTTTCCTTTGCTGTGAAGTGGTATCTTGCAAAATCCTGGAACATGACACCTGTTTTTGATCGTAAATCCGCCAGCCTGAAGTTCCTGATGTCAGTCCCGTCCATGGTGATAACGCCTGAGTCCGGGTCGTACAGCCGGCACAAAAGTTTGGTGAGGGTGGATTTTCCTGCGCCGTTTTCCCCGACAAAGGCCACCACTTCTCCGGGCTTGATGGAAAAGGAGATGTTCTCAAGGGTCGGTTTTTCCGCACCCGGGTAAGTGAAGGTGACGTTTTCCAGCCGGATGCCGGTTTTCATTTTTTCCGGCATTCGAGCCGGTTCGGGCGGATCAGTGATTTTTTCCTTTATGTCCATGAACTCGTAAAAATAAGCAATAAAGAGATTGTCTTCGTACAGTCCTGTGATGCCGGTGAGAAGGCTCTTAAAGTACTCCAGGCATCTCTGGATGGCCTGGTAATACATGACAAGATCCCCGATGGAGATCAGTCCGTTCACCGCCCTGTACACAATAAATCCGAGAATGCCGAACATGGCGGCAACCGAGAAGATTTGGGCAAGGACCGTGTGAATGCAACGCTTTCGGGTAATATCGAGCTTTTCATCCCGTATGGTTTTCCGCAGGTTTGAAAAACGGCTGCTGAAAAATTCCCCGATGTTGAACAGTCTGATCTCCTTGGCATGGATGTACCCGGTGATCAGCCAGTTCAGGTAAGAGGCCTCCCTCTGGGTGTCGGTCCGTTTTTTCTGCCAGGCGTACATCTCTTTTGAATACTTGATTTTGACAAGTATGCCCGGAATTACGGAAAGGAAAAGCACAAGCGGGACAGCCCAGTGAAAGTATATCAGAAGGCCTGTCACCGCTGTGAGGGATACGCCGCTTCGAAGCAGGCTGATAAGGCTGTTGACGATTTTGGCGGGCCGGTGCGGGCCTTCCATCTGGGCCCGGTGAAGGGTGTCAAAGTAGGAGGGGTTTTCGTAAAATTCAAGATCGGTCCGGATCGATTTTCTGTGCAGAATATCGTAGATGTGATCGGACACCTTCATGGACAGGGTTTCACCTGCATAATCCGAAGCCTGTCTGCAGATTTCCTGCAAAACAGCGAGGCCGCCTGCCGCTGCCACAAGGGTCATGATCCATGAAAAATCGGCGGTGCCGCCGGAAGACATGGCTTTTCCAGCCTCGTCCACGATCAGTTTGACCAGATAGAGCATGGCCAAGGGAAACAACCCTTGTATGAAAACCAGGATACCGGAAACAATGGCGGCTTTCGGAGCCGCGCTCCAGACAAACGCCAGTGTGCGGTGGAGCTGAAGTGCCTGTTTGATTTTACCGGCCGTGGTGATTGTTTCTCTCATAGCAAATCGTATATCTTAAATTCGTTTATAAAGCAAATTCAAAAAATTGGGTAATATATGTTATATAATAGGAAGAAAATGTTATAAATTGGGTAGTATATGTAACAATTTTAAAGAAAAATGCTTGGCATGGGAAAAACGTTTGACAAGAATACCTTGCAGATAATAAACTGCGCTTAATTTGGAGAACCGGGTTCACTCTTGAAGGTATTGAAATTGAAAAAACGACACTGCAAACGCTTCAATGTTCCGGGCACAACGCTGCGGTACAAAAAGAGGCGGAATCTTTTCGGAAAGACACAATATACCCGGGACCATTTTCCCGTCGTGAACCTCAGCCGGGGCGGAGCCAAATTCGTCTGCCACAACAGGCTGAAAGTGGGAACAGGGGTTTCGGTTCTGCTGGAGATTCCATCGATTGACCGACAGATCGAGATAAACAGTACTGTGCGCTGGGTGGCCCGCAATCCGGAAGAAAGCTACCGGTATCAGGTCGGAATTTCATTCAGCGCTTACGGAAAACGAAAGAATGAAAATCCAATTGAAATTCTGGAAATATTAAAAAAAATCGAGAATGAATTCGCTAAAGGTTCAGAGATTGCATGAATTTTAAAGTGCCGTTTTTTTGGCTTTAAATAAATAATTGAGGAGACAGTAATGGAAAAAAGATTTTTGTGGCTGGTTCTTCTGGCGGTTGTTTTCTGTTTTGGTTTCGTTGCGGACGGTTTTTCCCAAAGCGATGAAGGCTGGGAGCAAAAATTCGTGAATGCCCTGCAGAAAGGAAAAGAGGTGCCCAGTGAGCAAGGTGACTCCGAAGGGCTTGGATATACTCCTTCGGAAGAGGCTGTTCTTGAAGATGCTGTCGCAGCTGCACTGGATGAGAACGCGCCCCCGTGTGAGTGCATGAAAATAGCGGTTGGCATGGATTACAACCCGTATAATGTATTGACCACCATTTATGGGGCCGGAAAAGGGGTGCAGCTTGATGAGATATGCATGTGCGCCACTGAAGAGGGTATCATGAAAGAGGTGATCGCAAAGGCTGCTTCTGATGCGGTTAATCCCGTCGGGGAGAAGGTGTTTGACCGGGATGAAATCACCCAGTCCCAATGCCTGCAGGTGGGATTGCCCTATACTGCGGCTGCTGGGGATATGCCTGATTCACCGGAGCCGCCTCCGATACCGCCGAATTCAGTGGCTACGCCCTGATGAACCACTGACTTTATACTTTTCACATGCATTGTTCCGGAAATTGGAGCATGGATTGTTGTTGCCGTTTTGCTTTGCCGGCATTGACGGGTAGATGAATGTTATAACTGTAACCGAAGTGGATTTTGATATGCTGGAGGTGGGTGTATGATAAAACCGGTAAGGTATTTGATTGATTTATTACGTTTTTTCGGAGTTGTTTTTTTACTGGTTTTTGTGGGGGGGCAAGCTGTTTTCGCCCTTGAAGTTCCCGGCGGACAGACCAAGCAGGGTGATACCCCTTCGGGCAGGACCGCTGAAGAGGCCCCGGAGGGCCAGAGAATAGGCGGCGAAGTCATGGGGCCGGATGGCGGCTATATCCATCCCTTCCTTCTTGTGGAAGGCCGGTATACTGACAACCTGTACTACACTGATACGAACGAAGAGGACGATTTTATTACCAGTGTTTCACCGGGCCTGTGGGTTGCGGTTCCGTCAAACCGGGAAAAGCTGGTGGAACTGCAGACCTCGAACACCTCTCCCGGAGGTTTGAGGGTCAGCCGGATTAAGCCGGAAGCCACAAGGCGCATGCAGTCCTATTTTCTGTATTCACCCGAGTTCGTAACCTATGCTGACAACTCAACCCATGACCATGTGGATCACACAGCAGAAGGGATGTTCCAGTACAATTTTGATACGGGACTGTCCATAGACGTTATGGATAAGTTCAATAAAAACAATGAAATCAACAACAACGCATCCGGCCGGCTTGACGAGTACTACGACAACCTTTTCAATTTTCTGGCTGTATATGAGCCGTCTGAAAAGTTAAGATTCAGGGCGGATTATTCCAACTACCTGCTCGACTATGATGATTCAGCCAATGAGTTCCGCGACCGGGTCGACAATTCGGTCTCAATGTATGTTTTTTATAAAGTAAAGCCCAAGACCTCTGTATTTGTGGAATATGATTTCGCAGATATCAACTATGATGAGAACTCCCTGTTTGACAGCCAGGAACACAGGTATTATGCAGGTGTGGACTGGGATGTGACCGCAAAGACACGGGGAAGGGCAAAAATGGGACTGATTGAAAAGAATTTTGACGAAAGCGGTATAGATGATGAAGAAGGGTTTTCAATGGAAGTTCAGGCCCAGCATAATTTTTCTCCGAAACGGGCCATTAATTTGAACCTTTTCCGGCATTATACCGAATCCTCGATAGGAGATTCCTGGGCCTCAATGACTACCGGAGCGGATGCTGCACTTCTGCAGAGGTTTACTGAAAAATGGTCGAGTACGGTCAGTGTGAATTTTACACGGGATGATTATGAAGGAGCTTATACCTCCGGCGGAAAGACCGATGAAAGGGAGGATGATACATTCCGGGCGGGAGCGTCCCTGATATTCGAGCCAAGGGACTGGCTCTCTTTTGACCTCGGGTATTACTATTCCAACAGGGACTCCAATTTCAGCGAGTTTGACTTTGAAAACAATACCGTATATATAACTGCTGAGCTGGTAATGTAACTCATTTGGACTGGATATGATTCAAAAAACAGCAGTGTTAATCGGTATTGTGTTTCTGATTCTTTCGGCAGGCATTCTGCCTGCGGATTCAGCCGAGTACACCGTGGGTGATGGCGATATCCTGAAAATCAAGGTATATGAAAACGAAGATCTTAGTAAAACCGTGCGGGTGACGTCCAATGACACGATCAGGGTTCCGCTTCTGGGCGAAGTATCCGTGGCCGGCCTTACCGTGTCTGAAGTGTCGTTCAAACTCCAGGAGCTTCTTGATGACGGATACCTTGTAAATCCACAGGTGGACGTGTTCATAGAGGAATACCGCAGCAAGAATGCGATTATCCTGGGGCAGATAAACCGCCCTGGACAGTATGAACTTAGGGGAGCGATCACTTTTCTCGAGTTCGTCTCAAAAGCGGGTGGTCTGACTGATGAAGCAGGCAGTACGGCAACTGTAAAGCGTGTCGACCCTTCAGAAAACGGCAAGGATACAATCTTAATCAATCTTGACCGGTTAATCAAAAAAGGGGATACCTCCCTGAATATTCCAATCAAGGATAAGGACAATATTTATATATCCAAGGCGGATGTGTTTTATGTCTCAGGAGAGGTGGATGAACCTGACTCCTACAAGCTCGAATCGGATATGACCGTTATAAAGGGTATCACAAAAGCGGGAGGATTCACCAATATTGCGGCTGAGAACAAAGTGAAAATAATCCGGCTGCAGAATGGAGAAAAACAGGTGATGGAAAAAGTGAAAATGGATGAACTCATTAAGCCGGGCGATGTTATCGTGGTGCCGGAGAGTTTTTTTTAGCGTATGGAAGAGCGGGAAATACATCTGCGGGACTACCTCAGGGTGGTCAACAAGCGCAAAAGCACGGTTGTGACGTTTTTTGTGGTAACTTTTCTATTGACGCTCCTGGTTGTCCTTACAAAGGATTCCAAGCCTGTCTACAGAGCATCCACAAAAGCTTTGATCGAGAAAAACCTCTCTTACTCTCTTACCGGAAGGCAATCTGGCAGCTACGGAGGATATGATCCCGAGTTTTTACAGACCCAGACCCAGATAATCAGAAGCGAAGGTGTTGCCGAAGAGGTTGTTGCCTCTATTGGTGCGGAAAAGATGTACAACGTTTTTTTTCCTGATGACGGTGAAAAGGAGAAAAGTGCCTCTGTTGCTTTTAAAGAATGGCTTTTTGGTTTATATCAGTCCTTCAAGGAGGGCATTGGAATTCAGTCGCTTTTGTCCGGAACCTCGCAGAATCAAGATGACAGCACCAACATGGCTTCTGAATCCGAAGAACCGCCCTCAAAAGAGGAGCGCCTAAAGTCCGTTATCCGGGGTGGTATATCGGTTACGCCCATTGAAGGGACCAGGGTGGTTTCAATCAGCTATACCAGTCCGAACCCTGTACTTTCCAGGAAAATCGCCAATTCAGTGGCCAAGGCTTATATTGACGAACTGCTTGATAAGAGGATGGAGGCGTCAGGGCACAGTATCGAATGGATGAAAAAAAAAGCAGAGGTGCAACGGGAAAAGCTTGAAAAAGCAGAGCAGCGCCTGCATCAGTACAAAAAAGATCACAATATCGTCACCATTGAAGACCGGCTGGCGATTCTTCCGGAACGCCTTTCTGAGCTTTCAGCCAAACTGACCCGGGCTGAAACCAAAAGAAAAGAGCTCGAATCGGTATATCATCAGGTGAAGGACAGGCCGGATGAAGAGTTGGAGTCTCTGTCCGTTATTTCCGACAGTGTTTCAGTGGATTCCATCAACCAGAAGATACTGACTGCTGAAGAGAAGGTATCAGAGCTTTCCAAAAAATACGGTCGCAAGCACCCTAAAATGATTTCCGCCAAAAACAAGCTCAAAGAACTGAAAACAAAAAAGCATAAAGTGCTTCAAAATGCGGTTAAGAAGGTAAAGAATGAATTTTTTCTGGCAAAATCCCAAGAGGATAAATACCGGGAGATGTTGAATGAAACAAAGAGTGATGCCGAACTTTTGAATGAAAAGTCCATACAGCTGGATATTATTAAAAGGCGGGTGGATACCAACAAGTATCTGTATGACGCTTTAATCAAGCGGATGGAGGAAAAAGGCTTAACCGAACAAACCCAGCTTGTGAACGTGTGGGTTATTGAAAAGGCTAAAACTCCTCAAATGGCGCTTACTGACGACAAGAAAAGGAACATTCTTCTCGGACTGATCCTGGGGCTTTTCGGCGGAGTCGGGCTTGCATTTTTCTTTGAATATCTTGACAATACTGTGAAAACTCCCGAGGATGTTGAAATAAAGAATGAAGTCCCTGTCATCGGTACCATTGATTTGTTAAAGGACAAAAATACCAACCTTGTGGAGACGGTTCTGGAAGACCGGCCCAGCAACGCTGTTGAAAATTTCAAGAGCCTCAGGACGTCGATTCTGCTGTCTTCCGCAGACAAGCCTCCCCAGGTGCTTCTGGTGACGAGCATGGCCCCGAAAGACGGCAAATCAACCATTGCCTTCTGCCTTGCACTTTCCATGGCCAGGGCCGGAAGGAAAGTGCTGCTGGTGGATGGGGACATGAGAAGGCCCCAGATTCAACAGTTTTTTAATTTGAATAATTCATCGGGACTGAGCTCCTATCTTGCAGGAGATGCGTCCGGTTTATATCTACATAAAGGTGTGGAACAAAACCTGGATGTCATGACATCAGGGCCTGTGCCGCCGAATCCATCCGAACTTCTTTCATCATCAAGGGCTGATAAACTGATTGAAAAATCCAAGTCCGCATATGACACTGTTATAATTGATGCTCCCCCGCTCGGGGTAACAGACCCGCTCATACTGAGCCGGACCGTGGACGGAGTTCTGCTGGTGGCCTCTGCAGGGGATACCAAGTATGAAATGCTGGACAAGGGGGTCAGGCAACTTACCGATGTATCCGCGAAAATAACAGGCGTGGTCCTGAACCGGTTTGATGCCAAGCGGAGCGGGTATTACTATAACTACGGGGATTACTACTACTCTTCCGAAACCGGGTGATGCTTCATGCCGTATAACATTTCAAGGCGCCTTTTCTTTTTCGTCCTGATTTTTTCTCCCCTGGCATTCGGCGCTGTGGAACCCTGGTCCCTTGCATTGATGGAGACCGGTGCGGCTGCCGCTCTTTTTTTGTATATCATCCACTCAATTAAACAAGACGGTGTTCTGTATCAGGTACCCGGTCTTTTTTTTCTCATGCTGTTTCTGGGTTATATCCTGTTCCAGGTGGTTCCCCTGCCGTATTACGTGGTGAAATTTCTGTCGCCGTCATCGTTTGAGATACAGCAAAATGCAGCCTCTATTACCGGTAATGATTCCCTGATGACCCTTTCAGTCCATCCCGGTGCCACAACAGCGGAATTTTTCAGGTATTCCGCATACGCAGTATTTTATATTCTCATAGTGCAGCTTTTCACACAAAAGGATATTTTACGGAAAACCATATTTGTGATAGCCCTGTTCGCGGGACTTTTGGCTTTTTCTTCAATTCTTCAGTATTACCTGACCGACAATATGGCGTTCTGGTTCAGGGAGGTGCCTGAAAATGCCTCAACAATGGGGCCTTATGTTAATCGAAACCATTACGCAGGATTAATGGAGATGGCATTGCCATTGATTCTTGCTTTGTTTCTGTTTTACAAACCAAGGGTACAGGAGACTTCATTTTTTCGGGGGATTGTAGAGATCTTAACCCAGGAAAAGGCAAATATCCATATTCTCATCGGAACCTGCGTGATTCTGGTTGCTACTTCGATTTTCGTCTGCCTGTCACGTGGGGGAATCATCAGTGCAGGTCTGTCTTTATTGATTTTCGTGTTCCTGTTAGCCAAAAGGCAAATGACCAGGAAAGGAACAGTACTGGTGTTCCTGGTGACTGTTTTGTTGGTTTTGTCAGTATCCTGGTTCGGATGGAACCCCGTGTTTGAGAGATTTGCCGAGCTCCAGAATGAACAAAACAGCTTTACAAACGGAAGGCTGAATTACTGGCGTGACGGGCTGAACCTGACCCGGGATTTCAAGTTGACAGGCGCCGGCTTCGGCACATTCGGGGATATTTATCCGTTTTATCAGAGTATTTCTGAAGATAATTTTGTCAAACACGCCCACAACGACTACATCGAGCTTGCCGCTGAAGGGGGAGTTATTGCGTTTGTCCTGGTGGCCGGGTTTATGGGAACGATTCTTCGCAGGTCGTACCAGGTGTTTAAGACACGCAGGGATGCCTGGTCCATTCATATCTATATCGGGGCGGTCACGGGTGTTGCAGCGTTGCTGTTTCACAGTGTTTCCGATTTTAACCTGCATATAGGGGCCAACGGGCTTTGGTTCTTTTTCCTGCTCGGGCTTGCCGTGTCTGCGGCAAATACACGGATGCGGACGAAACAGCAGGCCACAAAGCTCGATCAGGTTACTTCTCCTGGAGTGAAAAAGGCGGCGGTGGTATTCAGTGCTGTTTTTCTGGCTGCTGTTGCGGTGTTCGGCACTACCCGGTTTCTGGGGGACTTTTATTATGCCAATATGGAAGATTATGAGATCAGCCTGCAAACCCCGCAGGAAGATTTGAAAAAGATGCGGGACATCGCTTCGTATGCATCCCTTTTTGACCCTCTGAGCGCTGAATACGCGTATGCAAAGGCGGATACTTCCTGGCTGCTGGGTGACAGGGAGGCGGCGGAGCGTGAATTTTTCCGGGCCATCGATCTTAACCCGTCAAACGCGTTGTACCACAAACGATACGGCATGTTTCTCTCACATGCCGGAGAAAAGGAAAAGGCTTTGGAACCGCTTGAAAACAGTGTACGGTATGCTCCTGTCAATTCGGACAACGCACTGGAGTATGGGGCATTGCTGGTTTACCAGGGAAGATATGACAAAGGGCTTCAATATTTAAAAAAGGCGGTGGAGCTGAACAAGGGTGTGACAAGCCAGGTTTTGACCACAATGGTTATATCCGGGTTTTCCCTGGAGCAGATGCGGCGGGCCGTTCCTGATACCCCTGAGGCTGCTGTTGCGTTTGCAGGATTCCTGCGGGATACGGGAGAGTTCAGTGAGGCTGAGGCCCAGTACCTGCATGCACTGGACTTGATGGAGTCAATGGATGATGTGAAGCCAAAGCATTTGTATGCTGTATACCGGTTTTTCCTGAAGTATGACGCCACCAGGAAAGCCCTGGAGGTGATGAAGCGCGGAGAGGCGATTTTCCCCTCTGATCCCGGAATCAAGATCACCATCGGGGACCTGTACAAAAAGCAGGGGGTGCTGTACAAGGCAACTGATAAATACGAACAGGCTCTCATGGTGGATCCGGGGAACCGCAGGGCCTTAAAGCGGCTTAATCAGTGACGTGTTTTTCCGCGTACTGGGCCATGACTTCATGAATTTTTGCCGGCGGTGAAACCTGGAAATAGTGCTCCGCTACAACGTGGCCGATCTCATGGGCCACCACCCTGAGGTTGGAATCTTCAGCTGAATAGAACACTGTGTTTTCTCCTGGGGAGTAAAATGCGATATAACCTACATCCATGTTGTACAGTTGTTTAAAAGATTTTTGAACGCCTTTGTCTGAAGGATGAACCACAATGCTGAAGTTCAGTTTCGCGATCTGCATGTCAAGAACCAGCATGACTTTCTGAACGATATACTCGAGCTTGTGTTTTACTTCACCTTCAAGGGTGTCACTGTCATTGATCCTGGATTTGAGTCTGCCCATGTAAAGCTCGTGGTTGAATTCCCTGAGAGTATCCTGAGAGTCATACCGGATTTTGCCGAAGTTTGTTTTGATTTCAGATGAATGGCAGGTAAAGGCAACCGTCCCTGAAGCAAAAAACACCAGCAGTGATATCAGGGATAGCTTTTTCATCCGTTCTTCAAGCCCTTTACCCGTTGTGGTCTTCGGCAAGGGTAAAATCCCGGAGAAGCCGGGCTGCTTCCTCTGTGTTCTGATGAATTTTCAGGGATACTTCTGACGGGTCCAGGGCACTGTCCATTCCGGATGCCAGGGCCTGTGTTTCATTGTTCAGCGCTTCCAGCCGGGCAAGGTCTCTGGACAGCATGGCGTTGAACCGGTTGATTTTGTCAGCCAGCACTATTCCTTCATCCTTTTTCCGCAGGGTGATTTTTCCGGAAACGTCTTTGTCCAGCATGTCGTCCAGAGACTTTTCAAACCGGTAAAACGGTCCTGCCACCCTATGGGTCAGAAACAGCGTGATCAGGATAACAAAAGCCCCTCCGAAGACTATGAATATCCACTGGGTGCTGAAAATTTTATCCATAAGGATTTCAGGGGTCGTCCCGAGCTTGAGGTGGTAATCGTCATACACAATTGACAGTGTGTTTGAGGAAAAAAAGCTGAATATCAGGGAAAACAGCACGCTTCCGGCCAGTACAAGCAGAAAATAGTGGAATATGGTCTTTCCCTGGAATTCCTTGTTGATAAAGTAGTTCCGTCTTTTGAACTTGCGGGTGTTCATTTGTCCCTCCAGATATAGGCGTTTTCCCTGAGTTCGTCTGTCCACCTGTTGTAAAGCATCTCTTTTTTCCGGTTTTTGATAAAGCTTTGTATCCGGCTGAGGTCAAAGTCCTCCTTTATCGGAGTATCAAGGGGTTCGGTCTTTTCAACCGTGTAGACCACCACGCCTTCCCGGGAGTCATAAGGCCGTGAGGATCCTCCCTCTTTTGTTTTAAGCACAATAAACTTGAGCCGGTCAGAAAGATACTTAAAAGGCGCAAAAATAGTTTCCGAGGTTCCGTTTTCCCCGGCAAGCGCCTCCTCCCGGTTTTTGTAAACTGTTTTTAAAACCGTAACCGTTTTCCCGGAAAGGGCTTTGTAACGATCAATCTCCTGCTGTGTGACTTCCGGGCTGAACCTGTCGTACTGCCTGTCCAGGAGGGTTTTTACAAGAGATTGCTCGTAAAACTCCTCCACTGACTTCCGGAATGCTTCTTCCTTGTTGATGGAACGTTTGACGGCTTCCTGGATAAGAAGCTCGTTTAGAATGATCGAATCAATGTACGCCTGCCTTTTTTTGTCATGGGGTTTTGAATCCATCATGGATTCAAGTTCGTCATGGGTGATGACACGGTCGTTGACCACTACGGCCGGCTTGGAAAGGTCCACCGACGCTTTGTTGAAAACGGTCCAGCCAACTGCTGCCGTAATTATTATGACGATGCCCAGAATGTAGTAGATGTATCTCATGCCTGAAAATCCCGCCTCCTGTTGTACCGGTTCATCCGGGAAGAAAACCGGAAATCTTTTTGTGTCTTACTTGTTTTGAACGCCGATGTCTTTTCCGCAGCCGTCCCGGGTGACCAATCTCCCTGTGTTCGCCTCCACCTGGATACCCCTGTCGTCAAACAACCTTATCATATTATAATCCTTGATGTTGGTTATTTCAAGCTCAGGCAACCCGTGGCGCTTCAGCCATCTGTGTATCATGGCGGTCTGATCAGGGTCACATGCACGCGCGGTAAAGATTTTCACCCGTTCACCGTTTTCAATCATATTTTTTACTCTCTGCATCATGGCGGGAATCGGTTCCCCTATTTGTGCAATGGAAGAGCCCGGTTCATGATAGGCAAGTGTGCCGTCCAGATCAACGCCTGTCCATTGTATCGGAAGCTCTGAGTCCCGGAAAAAAGATTCCCCGGTCGGCGGGGCGGCATAGGATTGTTCCGCTTCCTCTTTTGCCTTTTTAAGATAATTTTTAATAACCGATAGAAGTCCCATATGTCTGAATCGCTACCCTGTATTTTGGCTGACTGTTGCACCATCGGAAGAAAAGTCGGTCAAATGCGGCAGGATGTCCTCCCGCCGTATATTGACAGGATCTTTCCGTTTGAACCTGGTGGAATTGTACCGCAGGATCACAGGGTGATTCTCATGGGATGACCGGTCTTTGAGATGTCGGGTCAGCAGCTTGTCCGCCTCCTGGTAAGTGGTGACCTCGAGCTGGTCGAAATCACTGGAGGTGATTCCCAGCCCGTCCGTGGGGACTGCGTCGATACAGGAGTGGAGCGCGTCTGCTTTTTCCGTCTGCCCTGATTGTCTGAACCTGTTTTCAAGGTGGGAGGCAAGCCCGTATACTTCCGTTTTCCAGAGATTCTGGATCAACCCGTAGTTGCCAACATCCCCGTGCAGGGTCCAGAACCCCAGCAAAAGCTCGGTAAGGTTGTCCGTGGACAGAACCATGCCGTTTTCGGCATGGGCAAGATCAAACAGGTAGATCATGCGAAGGCGCGCCTTGATGTTGCCCCTCCTGATTTTTTCGTCGAATGAATCGTCTGCGGCGCGGTTTTCCGGTACCAGGTCCTGGTACAGATTCCGGAAGGCGTCTGTCAGGTCGCGTGTTTCATATGAGTCGCAGAAGAGTCGGCCGACCTGCTCACCCCTGGCAGTTTCCTGATCAGTATTGGTCTCAATCGG
>JAWLES010000060.1:0-12846 GCA_041685935.1 Desulfobacteraceae bacterium
GACCAGGTCCTGAATCAGCCGAATCCGGCCTGCATTCGGGGTCATGCAGGAACACGGGGTTTCCAGATATCGTTTGGCAAGAGCCTTTACCGGATCGTCTGTATCTTCGGCAGCAAGAGTGTACATGCCTTTTATGCCGGTGCAGTTTTCCATGCAAACTACGACCGCTCCTGCTTCCTCGATCAGCTTCAGGACTTTTTCCGAACCTTTCCCAAGCGGGGTGCCGGTCAGAAGAATGCGCGGTTTACCGGCATGATCCTCCGGCCGGTTTCCGACCGATTCCAGGTCTGAGGCAAATTGTTCAACCTTTTCCAGGTAAGCTGCAGGGTCCATGATGAACCCTTTTGATTCCATGGCGGGAAGCAGGGCCATGCCGCCCACCGGGTTTTTTCCCGGCAGATTGATCTCCAGAAGGCGCTGAAAGGCTTCCCGGATCCGGTTGTAAAGCCGAATCTGTGTCCTGATGTCCCGGTCATGAATCCTTTGGCCGGTCTGCTCTTGAAGGAACGCTTTAAATCGTCTGATTTCGGTGTACCAGAAATCGAAGCCGGCGGATTCGTCTTTTGTATACGGCAGGTGCATCAGGTGAAGCGGTTTCAAGCGGCCCATCAATTCAAACATCTTTTTCTTGCCGTCGCACGTGGTCTCTCCCACGATAAAATCGGCCGCGCTGAAAAACGGGCAGGTTCCGGTTACGGCATATCCATAGCTTGATTTGATCAGGGGGCAAAGGTTCGCTGGCAGGGTTTCCTCTGCAGCCGGAATCGGGGCTTCCTGCTTTCCGCAAAGTCCCGCCGGCACAACTCCTGCGGCGTGAATCAGCTCCACAGGGGCGAAAATGCAGTACACTCCGCATACTTTGACGCCTGTATCCCGGGCTTCTTCCATTTTTAGGAGAAAATGTTCGGCATGGCGGTCAAACCCCTCCGCAGCTGTGGGTGTCATTATAATCCTGTCCCTTCCGTTTGTTGTTTTTGTCTCTTTCTTCAACCTTTTCTAAACATGGAAGGTATCTGTATCAATCATGAAAAGGGCGGTCAAATTGATAATATCGACGGAAAATATGATTTGTATTGGAAATTTCTATGGCCGGGCACGGTTTTCATACGGAACGGGAAAAAAAGCTTGAAATGTGTTGCTGAAGGTTATCGAAGATTTCTATAGAACGGTTAAAACGCATTGGATTTAACGATTTGAAAGGTGGATTTCCCTGTGGTACTGACCTCTTTTATCTGTTAAACGTGAATGGAAAAGGAAGGAAAAATGAAAAAGGCTGGATTCTGGATTCTGGCAATGGTGTTTGTATTGAATTCTCCTGCTTTCGGCGCTGATTGCCTCAGCGCATTTAAACAAGAGCACGGAAATCTGGCCATCGCCGGCGGGACCGCCCATATTCCCGTTGTCAAGGAGGCGGCCAGACGGATTATGACCTATAACAAAGATATCCGGATCACAATCGGCGGCGGAGGATCAGGCGTCGGCATAAAAAAGGTGGGCGAAGGGCTCATCGATATAGGAAATTCCGGAAGAAAACCTACGGACAATGAAATCGAAAGATACGGGTTGACCATGTACAGGTGGGCAGTTGACGGAGTCGCAGTGGTGGTGAACCCTGCAAGAGAAATTCGGAACCTGAACACAAAAATCCTCGAAAAGCTTTTTTCCGGTGACATTCAAAACTGGAAAGAAGTGGGCGGAAACGACGCTCCTGTAAATGTTTATACCCGGGATGCCTCGAGCGGCACCCGGAAAGTCTTCTGGAAAAAGGCCCTTTCAAAAGGGGAAATCACCGGAAATGCGAATTTCGTGTCCTCCAACGGGGCAATGAAAACTGCGGTCGCCAATGACGTGAACTCAATCGGGTACATTTCCATGGGTCATATAGATGGCACCGTTAAAGGAGTGGCCCTGAACGGAACGGCACCGACGCTGGAGAATGTCAAGTCAGGAAAATATGCTGTGGCAAGGGGCCTTTACAGCAATACAAAGGGAAAGGCCGTCGGGCTTGCCGAAAAATTCATAGACTATCTTTATTCCACTGACGGGCAGGCCATTATTTCCGCCAAAGGGTTTATCCCGGTAGGACAATAGACGATCACGGAACCTCTTTTTTGATTCGGCTTCACGCCTGCCAAAACAGGGAGTGACAGTTTTTGGGATTCCATTGCAACGGCTGACTGATATCATATGCAGATTCATTATTTTTTCAGGCGCCCTGATTTCCGGAACGGTGATATGCCTGATTTTCCTGGTTCTCGTCGTTTCCGCTTTCCCGTTTTTCCTGGATAACGGCCTTGAGGTGTTTTTTCAGCCCTGGGATCCGGTATCCGGGAAATACGGGATTTTCCCCATGCTTGCCGGCACATTGTTCATTTCCGTGCCGGCTTTGCTGCTGGCGCTCCCGTTCAGTCTCGGTTTTGCCGTTTTTGCCTGCGAGACAGGGCCGACCGTCCTCAAAAAACCGTCCATGGCGGTCATCCGGGTGGCTTCCGCCATCCCCACGGTGGTGTATGCGTTTGTCGGTGTTTTTCTTCTCATTCCTCATATCAGAAGCATAGCACATTCAGGGTCCGGATATTCGGTGGTTGCGGCCTGTCTCGTCCTTGCCGTGCTGATTTCCCCCACAATGATCTTCTTTTTTCATGACAGCATCCAGGCGGTGGACGGTTCCATAAAAGCGGGTGCGGATGCGCTCGGGGCTACAAGGAGCGAAAAAATTCTGTTTTTAGTGCTTCCCGCAGCCGGGAGAGGGATTTTCGCCGGTATTTTTCTGGGCCTGGGCCGGGCGGTCGGGGATACCATGATCAGCCTCATGCTTGCCGGAAACAACGTGTCTGTGCCGGGCGGCGTATGGGACGGAGCAAGAACGCTTACCGCCCATATCGCCCTTGTGATGGCGGCCGACTATGAAAGCCCGGAATTCAGATCCATTTTTGCCTGCGGCCTTGCTTTGTATCTTTTTACCGGAATGCTGAGCGTCTTGGCCCGGGTGATCCATGGGAGAAAATGAAAATGAAACGCAGGCTTCCGCTTTTGGTCGATGTTTTCAGCTTCATAGCTTTTTTCGTGTATACCGTCGTCTTTGCCGTTGTGATCCTCTATCTGATCCGGCGGGCAGGTTTTCCTTTTACGGTGGAGTCTGTTTTCGGCAGTGCCGATCCGGTCCGGGCTCTTCTGCTCCGGGAGCCCGTATTCGACGGATTGTTTCCGGCCATATCCGGCACCTTTCTGCTGGTTGTGATCTCGGTGGGAATCGCGGTTCCGGTGGGCATCGGCACGGGTGTGTGGCTGAGTGAGTATGCAAAAGGGGCCCTGTACCATGTCATGACCCTTTTTTTGGACATTCTGGCCGGACTTCCGTCCATTGTGATCGGCCTTTTCGGATTTTCGTTCATCCTTTTGTGCCACAGGCTTTTTCCGGGAAAAGGGCCCGGGTTTTCGATAATTGTATCCGGTGCTTCCCTTTCGGTTCTCGTGCTTCCCTATCTTGCCAGGAGCACGGAAGCGGCCCTGCAGTCTCTGGACAATTCGGTGAAAACGGCCGCTCTTTCTTTGGGGGCCTCCCGTATGGAAAATATCCGGTATGTCCTTTTGCCAAAGGCGTCTCCGTCGATACTGAGCGGCATCCTGCTGTCCATTGCCCGGTGCGCTGAAGATACGGCCGTGATTATGCTGACCGGGGCCGTAGCCAGTGCCGGTGTCCCTTCCGGGGTTTTTCAGAGGTTTGAGGCGCTGCCGTTTTATATTTTTTATACTTCTTCGCAATATACCTGTCCTTCGGAACTGGACCGTGCATTCGATGCGTCGGTGATCCTTATTTTCCTTAGCACGGTACTTTTCGGGGTTTCGTTAGTTCTGAACAAAACGGTTTCCGACCCCGCCACGGAGGGGAAATGAAAATCAGGATACAGGGTCTGTCGTTTCGATACAAAAGGGCTTATGTCCTGGAGCGTTTCAACCTTGATATGCCCCGGAACCGTATTACCGCGGTTTCAGGGCCATCCGGTGCCGGGAAATCGACACTGCTGTTTTGTCTCAACCGGCTGTGGGAGGGGCTTTATCCGGGAAATATGGAAGGCAGAATCCGATCTTTCCTTGATAACGAATGGGTTGATATTTACGACAGCAAGGTTTCCCTTCCGTGGCTGCGGCAGAAAACCGGGATGGTATTTCAGTCCCCCAACCCGTTTCCCATGAGTATCCGGGATAACCTCTTGTTTCCCCTGAAGCTCGCCGCCTGCAGTCATGGAAAACGAACCGCAGCCGAAGGTGATCTGTTCGCGGTACTCAAAAAAGTGTACCTGTACGATGAAGTGAAAGAGAGGATGGAGGCCCCGGCTGCTTGCCTTTCCGGTGGTCAGCAGCAGAGGCTCTGCATTGCAAGAGCGCTTATGGCAAACCCCGAAATTCTACTTCTTGATGAGCCTACCTCATCGCTGGACCCGGTGGCTGAAGAGCGGATTGAAACCCTTCTGACCGATCTTAAATCCGAATGTACCATTGTGATGGTTTCCCACTCCGAAAGCCAGATCCGGCGGGTAGCGGATATAAGGGTGAGAATCCACCCGCCGCGGCCTGCTTAGAAGATGGTTGTTGACTAACCGGAGGACTGGGGCTGCCTGTCAAACTCCAGCTTTCCGCCTTTTGTGTGTTCCGGAGGCCGGGAGGGAAGTTCCGGGTTGTGCAGGATATCGTCGGTCGGGGAATCAAAATTGTATCCCAGCATGGAAACCACTTCTTCGTATTTGAGCATGATATCCTCGTCACTGTTACCGGGTACGTCAATAATGCAGTACCGAAAACTTTCCGGATTGTGCTTGAAATCGGAGAGGTTGGCGTTTTCGTGCACCAGGTTCCGGACTTTCACTTCCGGGTATTTCATGGCGATCTCCGTGTATGCGCTCCGGGTGGGTGTCTGCATGATCCGGGCATCGGAAAACGCATGCAGTTCAAAATTGTAGCAGTATTGAAAAAGGTCTTCACTGAAGGCTTTTTGCTCAGGTTTTTTACCCACGGCCATGTCGCAGAGCATCCGCAAGGGATCAAACCCTGTTACCGACTCAATGGTCTTGGCGAACTGGAACGCAATCCGGCTGTTCACCTCGATGAGTGCAAAATTTTCATTCTCTTCGTCCGCTCTCAGCTCAACGTTGAAAAAGCTGTTGTTGATACCGAGCTCCGGGATCAGTTTGCTCAAGGCGTCTCTTATCTTGCTTTCCAGGGGCTCTGAAAAGGTGTACGGGAACTCGTGGTGGCTGAAACTGTTGGTCCTAGGGTAGTACACCGCTTTTGTGATCCCGAAAAAATGGACCCTGCCTTCGTAAATATAACCGTCAACGGTTACCTGGTTTCCCTGGATGAATTCCTCGCACAGAAAACTGTTACAGGTGGCGATGTTAAGCGCGTTATGGTAACCGGAGTTGTAGGAGAGTGCATCCAGGTAGTACTGGTTGAAAAGGGCTATATCCATGCTTTCGTTTCCGATGTAGTACTCAAGCTGCTCCGGCGAATCTATTTTGTGAGTCCCGAACGAGATGTTGGCTCGGACGGGCTTGATGAAGAACGGGGTTGAAAGCTGGGAAGGGTCCCGCAGGTAATCCAGGGCAAGGCAGTAATTCGGTGTGTATTCAGGTATGGCGTTCTGCTGGATTCGCCGGCATATGTATTTGTTCTGGCTGTTCACGATTCCCTGGACCGGTGCGAACAGTTTTCCGGTTTCCTGGGCAATGATGGCTGCGATTATTGAGGAGGAATCGTGGGTACCTACCACTCCGTCATAGATATCCGGGTTGTGGTTTATCCTTTCGATGGTCTGGGCAAGGTATTCCCTGACACCGAAGCTGAGGATTTTTTCAATGGTTTCCACTGTGAGTTCATACTCCTCCTGGTCCCTGAAGCTTTGTTCCACTACGTCGATATCGCTTGCATCACAAAGAAAAAGAATCCGTTTGTTTTTGGTCATAACAGATTTGCTCCTGTTTTAGTTGGTTTCAAGATCGGAAGAGGCTGATGCCCAATGGGAAATATCCACTTTACCTTTAATCAATTCGCCCTCCTTGAAAACAAAAACAATACCACCTTCGGGGTCCAGGCAGTTTATGTTTTTCAGGGGGTCTTCCGAAAGCACTATGCAGTCCGCGGATTTGCCCTTTTCAAGGGTGCCGAGCCGGTCGGCAAGGCCCAAGGCTTCCGCTGCCGTTTTGGTGGAAGCAACAATGGCCTGCTCTTCGGACATCAGTCCCAGTTTTACATACTGGATCAGTTCGGTGGAGTTTTTGCCGTGATAGTTGTAGGGAGTTCCGGCATCAGTTCCCATGACCACTTTAACCCCTTCACTGATTGCTTTTTCCAGGTTCTTTTTTCGTATCTTGGTGACCTCTTTGGCCTTCTCAAACATGAAATGCGGTATATTTTTGTTCCGTTTGGACTTGAGCATCCAGAAGTTGGAACTCAGGGTGGATGACAGGAAAATGCCTTTGTCCGCCATCATGCGTATGGCTTCGTCATCGGCAAGGGTCCCGTGTTCAATGGAGCGCACCCCCGCTTTCACGGCGTTTTTTATCCCTTCGGCCCCGTGGGCGTGGGCTGCGGTGAAAAGGCCTATTTTGCGGCCTTCATTCACCACTGAACGAATTTCGTCAGTATCCAGCTGGGGTGCTCCGGGAACACCGCCCGGATTCATGATGGCGCCTGTTGCCATCACCTTGAGGACATCCGCCCCTTCCTTGATCTGTTCACGGGCCGCCTTTCGGTTTTCCTCCACGCCGTCGGCTTCCCTGTACAATCCTCTGAAGTATTCGTTGCCCGAGGTCATCATGCAGATGATTTTGCCGCTGGCAACAATTCTCGGGCCGATGATCAGACCCTCTTCCACTGCTTTTTTAACGGCGATGTCGATGAAATTGGCAGATCCCATGTTTCTGACCGTGGTCACCCCGGCCCTGACCGTATTGGTCATTTCCTTTGCCGCCCTGATGGTGCGCAGCTTGTCCTCCACCAGGCTTTCATGGTATGTGTCCCCCATGCCGTGCATATCCAGGTGGATATGGGTGTCTATCAGGCCGGGTATAATATACTTTCCGGTGCAGTCAATGGTTTTGGCATCCTTGGGGATTTTGACCTGCCGCCTTTTCCCCACGGCATGAATAATAGAGTCCTTAAACACCATGACGGCATCCTTAATGTGTTTTTGGTCACCGTCAAATACTGTCGCTCCGTCCAGAACCGTATACACAGCAAATATCCTTTTAAAAAAAGTAACAGATTATTCTTAACCTATATGAACAAAAGAGCCGCCAGTCAAGAGGCGGGTTACGATAAAATCCATTTTTATATGAAATTTCGGTTCAGGCGGGATACGATATTCTCCACCGGTCTGAAGTCCATTACGTGATCCGGCAGATAAACGCCTTGCCTTTTGATCCAGCTTGCCCTTGTCAATACTGCTGCGCCGAAAAGGATGTTCAGGGCGATCAGGGCGGTCTCCCTGTTTTCAGGGATTTCAAGGAAACTTCCCTTCACCCACTGGTTGAAAGCCCCCATTGCCGGCCCGCACCAGATCTGGTAATCCATTTTGCGTTCATCTTCTCCCTTTATTGCCCATTTTGAAGCCAATCCCAGGTAGGATCGGAAAACAAGAGCCATTTTGTGCCTGGGATCGGACTGAGCCTTTTCGATCTCCTTCCGGTTGCCCCTGGAGGCAAAAAATTCCTTTGTCCGTTTCCACTCTGTTTCAAAGTCTGACATCAGGATTTTTTCCTCAACGTGTTTCTTCTCTTTTTCAGGAAGATCCTCGAACCTGTCATAGCGGCGGTAGAGAGTGTAAAGTTTCTCCGCCTTCAAGGGGAACATGGTGCCACGTTTCAGTACCTGGACCCTTGCTCCCATTTCAAACATGTCCGCGGACGGGGCCATTGCCATATCAGCCTGTTGGGCCTGGCAAAGGAGCTGTTTGACATCCTCTGATATCTCGGCCTCCACGCATGACTGGTTAACCGATCCGGTTAGGATATAGGCAGCTCCCATCTGGAAAGCGGCAGCTGCTGCCTGGGGGGTTGAAATACCGCCGCCGAGTCCTACGCACAAGGGGTCAGGGTATTTGAATTTCAGTGCCATCTCGTTTTTTAAAGCCAGCATGGTGGGCAAAAGCGTTATGGCAGGCCGGTTGTCCGTATGCCCCCCTGAATCGGCTTCAGCAGTAAGATCATGGGCCATGGGGATATACCCGGACAGCTCTTTTTCCCGTTCCGTTACAAGTCCTTTTTCATACAGCTGCTGAACAAGTTTTTCCGGAGGCGGCGAGAAAAAACGCTCAGCCACTTCAACCCGGGATACTTTGGCGATGATTCGGTTTGGTGCGACAACACGGCCGGTCTCATCGGTGTAAAGCCCTTTGACCCGATAGTATACAAGGGGAAGGGTCATTCTCATGAAAGCGGCCGCACTTACGAGTGTAATCCCGTGCCTGAGATAAAGCTGTGCAACTGCCATTTCATGTTCCGGGTCCCCTGGGGAGTGTATCAGGTTGAACCCGAATGGTTTGCCGTCAAGAGTGCTTTTGAGTTCCAGAACAGCCTGCTCTATCCTGTCCGGCGAGAGTCCCCCTGCTCCGAAAAAGCCGGTCATTCCGTGATCCGCCATTGTTTTGACCATTCGCACACCTGTTATGCCGTTGGCCATTGCACCGGCGATGTACGGGTATTTCATGTTGTGCCGGGCGAGAAATTCGGCTTCTCCCAGGTTCTCCACAGGCAGGGCAGGAACAAAAGCTTTGTCAGTGAAGAAAAATGGTCTGGAAAGATCAAAAAGATGTTCCTCTGCCCGGTCTGTATCCTCAACAGTTTCGATATCCTGTGATCCCGGTTGGCCGCTTGTTTTCAGATTGTCTGTCATTGTGGTCCGTCTGATGATGTTGTTCTTTTATTTATGTTTTGCCGATCGACCATATTTAACCTGAAATGCGGCAAAGGTCAATTCCTGATCCTCATGGAACCGACTTTTCCATCTTTCCGTGTAAGAAAATTTCTTACGCGGCAATCAGAATTACTCTGATTGACTTTATTTTGTGAATCCCATTATTTTGATAACCAGTGTTTCAGGGGTGAATCTTTCTTTTATACCAACCACGAAAAGGAGTATGCAATGAAAAAGAGTTTTGTTTTCACACTGCTTTTATGCTTTACGGTTTTGGGGCTGATTTCTGCAGACAGCGCATTTGCCGCCAAAAAGATGTATACGTTCGGCGGAGGGCCTGCCGGCGGAACATTCCAGTTTATGGCCGGTGGAATTTCAACGTACAAGCCGGTCAAGAATATTGACGATTTCAGGATTCTCGCCAAAGCGTCCGGGGGCTCGGTCGAAAATATGCGATCCGTGAATTCAGGCAGATTCGATATGGGCGTGGTCTATTCCGGACATGTATACCTGGGCCGCAACGGAATGATGAAAAAGGATGACACAAAGTACGAGGATGTCCTCGGCGTGGGATTTTTCTACGGTGCGCCTGCACAGCTGGTGGTCCGGAAAAAGTCCGGCATTAAAAGTGTAAAGGATCTTGAAGGTAAAAAGGTCGGAGTGGGAAACGCAGGGTCGGGTGCTTATGCCAACTGTGACATGTTTTTCAATCACATGGGTATGTGGGATAAAATCGAAAGAAACGCCATGGGCTACAACGATGCGGCCCAGGCCTTCGGCAACCGTCAGCTCGACGCGTTCTGGCTGTTTACCGCATTCCCCAGCGGTGCCGTGATCATGGCGGCACAGATGAACAAGATCGATCTTGTCAACCTTGGAAAAGATGCAAGGGAAAGCGGATTTTTTGAAAAATACCCTTATTTTTCCAAGCTGACCATCCCTGCCGGGACTTACAAGGGTGTTGACCATGATACGCCCTCGTTTCAGGATTCGGCACTGTGGGTTGCCAATGCGGATGTTCCGGCTGACGTTGTGTACAAACTGCTGTCGATCATCTATACGGATGAAGGCCTTGCACACATGAAAAACGTCAAGTCCACGGCAGAGGCCATGAGTGTTGAAAGGGGAATTGACGGGATCGTAACTCCGCTTCATCCGGGAGCTCGAAAATTCTGGAAGGAAAAGGGGATTCTGGAATAATTGATTTACAACCAACTCAATAAAATAGAGCGGTTTCTGTTCAGCCTTCTCTCTGTATGCCTGGTACTGTTCTATTCTTACTCGGCAATCATTAAGCCGTCCTCCACCGAGTACCACCGGGGAATTTATGTGATCATCACGTATGTACTTGTTTTTCTGGCCTATAAGTCGAAAAGCAGGTACATGCGGGTCATTGACTGGATTCTGATTGTACTGTCCATCGTATCCATAGGGTACTGGATCATAAGTTTCGAGGATATCAATTTCCGGGTGGGCGCGGAAAATACCATGGACAAGACCATGGCGGTAACAGGGGTTCTAATCGGAATCGAGCTTGCCAGGCGCGTGCTGGGCTACGCGTTTGTAGGCCTGGGGATTGCGTTCCTTTTATACGGAGTTTACGGGCCTTATGCCCCTGAGATGTTCATGCATCCTGGAGATACGCTGGTGGGGCTGTGCACGACCATATTCTATATCAGTGACGGGGTGTTCGGGATTATGGCAAATGTGCTGGCCACGTATGTGCTGCTTTTTGTGCTGTTCGGCGCGTTTTTAATGAAATGCGGCGCACAGAGGTTTTTCATCGATTTTCCCCTTGCCGCTGTCGGGCACCGGGTCGGCGGCCCGGCCAAGGTTTCCGTGGTTGCAAGCGGTCTGTTCGGCTCCATCTCCGGCAGCGCGATTGCCAATACGGTTTCCACCGGGGCCTTTACCATCCCGCTTATGAAACGGGCGGGTTTCAGGTCCACAGTGGCCGGGGGGATTGAGCCGGCAGCCTCCATCGGCGGGATGTTCATGCCCCCTATCATGGGGGCGGGCGGTTTTATCATGGCCGAACTGACCGGTGTGCCGTACGCCAAGATCATGCTGGTGGCCATATTCCCTGCGCTTATGTATTTTTTCAGCGTGTTCGTCATGGTGCATTACGAAGCCAGGAAAGACAATATAAAAGGGGAAAAGTCGGAAACCGGGGCCATGGAAATCCTTAAAAAGGAATGGTACTATATGCTGCCGCTGGTGCTGATAACGATTCTGATGCTGGTGGGATTCTCCCCCGGATATGTTGCCATCATCGGACTTATCACCTGTATTGTCATCAGCTGGTTTAAAAAGGATACCCGTATCGGGCTGAAAGGCTTTATCGAGGCTTCCAGGGACGGGACCGAGAACAGCCTTAAAATAGGAGCCACCGTGGGGGTGATCGGGATCATCATCGGGGTGCTCACCTCCACCGGTCTCATTCTCACATTTGCCGACATCATGATCGAGCTGGCAGGCGGCTCTCTGGTTCTGACCATTCTGATGATCGCCCTGGCTTCCCTGATCCTGGGGATGGGCGTGCCCGTAACCGCGGCCTACCTGATTACGGCGGTTGTGGCGGTACCGGCCCTGACTCATCTCGGTGTCAATCCCATTGCCGCGCACATGATCGTTTACTGGCTCAGCCAGGATTCCAACATCACGCCGCCGGTCTGTATCGCTGCATTTGCAGGGGCGACCATCGCAAATGCCAACATTTGGAAAACCGCTTTCAATTCCTTCAGGTTCGCAAAATTCCTTTATGTGGCCCCGTTTCTGTTCGGTTATGTTCCGGGCTTCAGCATGGCAGGCGGTACAGGTGATATCATCAAGGCGTACGTGCTGATTTTCATCGGTACCTATCTTTTCGGCTACATTTTGAGCGGGTATTGGATAGAGCAGCTCAAGGTTCTGTTTGCCGGAAAACCGAAAGCACCTGAAAAAGTTTCCTGACCTGTGGAGGTTCTGAACAGTATATTTCCGGTTTTTTTGGTAATCATCGCCGGCAGGTTTCTTTATTTTGTCAAACTTACCGGCGATGATTTTTTGAAAGGAGCGGACCGGCTCACCTACTATTTTCTTTTTCCGGTGATGCTGTTCTGGAAAACATCATCAGGTGACAGGGTCTCAGGGGATGACCTGCTGTTTTCTCTGGTCTGTATAACCGTGGTTTTCCTGATATTCATAACCGGGCTTCTGATCATCAAGTTTTCCCGAATCAGCCGTTACCAGGCTGGTTCATTCCTGCAGAGCTGTTTCCGCTTTAACACGTATGTCGGCATGGCCCTTGTCATAACTGCTCTTACGGATGAATGCGTCAGGATTTTCAGCATTCTGATCGGATTCATCATCCCGTTCATAAACGTGATATCCGTTGCCTCGCTGATCGGTTTCAGCAGCAGGAAAGTGTCCTTTGCAGAACAGTTGCGCATCACCCTGAAATCCCTTTTCACCAATCCCCTGATCATTGCCTGTTTTTCCGGCATGGCTGCGTCCGGACTTGTCAGCGGCTTTCCCGGTTTCATTGAAAACACGTTCCGGCTGGTCTCCTATGCCGCCCTGCCGGTTGCACTGATTTCCATAGGAGGCGGGTTTCACGTCAAAGGGCTTCGGGCTCATTTCAGAGTCGCACTGGGCGCATCCGCAGTCAAACTTCTTATACTGCCGGCTGCCGGGTTTGCCTTTTTAAAAGCCTTCGGGTTTACCGAACCGTATTTGCAGACCGGGATGGTGTTTTTCTCCCTTCCCTGCGCCACCTCCATCTATATCCTGAGCTCCCAGCTAAACAGCGATACAGAGCTTGCGTCAGCAACGATCGTTTTGTCCACTCTGCTGTCCTTTTTTACAATGTCCGCGGTTATCAGTCTCATATAACAGCCATGTCCTGGCGGAAACAACGAAGCATTAAAGCTTCGGACAGAGGCATCAGGCGAT
>JAWLES010000061.1:0-12770 GCA_041685935.1 Desulfobacteraceae bacterium
CTGCCTTGACGAGGTTTTGAAATACTGCAGCCAGAGGCGGCAGTTCGGTAAAAAGATCGGCGAGTTCCAGATGAACCAGGACATGATAGCGCAGATGTCTGCGGAGATTGAAGCCTCGCGTATGCTGGTGTACAAGGCTGCCTGGGTCAAGGACCAGGGAAATCTTAACAACGGTCTTGACGTTGCCCAGGCAAAGTATTTCGCAGGCGAGACCGCGGTGAAATGTGCAAACTATGCCATGCGCATCATGGGCGCTTACGGATATTCAACCGAATACCCTGTTGCCCGCTTTTACCGGGATGCTCCCACCTATGTCATGGTGGAGGGCTCGTCCAACATCTGCAAATGGATAATCGCCCTGGACCAGCTCGGGGTGAGAAAGGCGAACCGCTGATATGGATGAAAAAGATCTGGCAGCAAAAACAAAAAAAACAGCTGAACTCTATTTTGACGGCGTTAAGGAAGAGGATAAGCCTTATCGGCTGTGGCGGCATTTCGACAAGGAGCTTGCAAGGGACATGTCCCTGTTTATAACCGGCACCATGTACTCAAGGGAGAAAATTCCGCACCAGACCAGGCAGCTTGTAACTGTCGGGGCGCTTACGGCCATGTACAGACCTGAAGAACTCAAGCTGCATATCCATGCAGCCCTGAACGTGGGGTGCTCTTCAGAGGAAATTGCTGAAGCGGTTTTCCAGACCGGTGTCTATGCGGGTGTACCTGCCTGCAACAAGGCGCTCTCCGTTTTAAAGGAAGTGCTTGAAGATCGGGAGCAGTCCTCCTAGTCCTGTCTGCTTTGCCTGCATTTTAGCCTCACTTTTAGGCCGACCTTTTTGCATATACAGGCGCATGTGCCCGAAAACCTCCTTTTTCAGGGCACATGCACTGAATTTACCTTTTTTTGAAAAAACCCCTTGACATTTGTCTGCCGACCTTGTTATGTTTTGTACTCAAATTGATTGGACTCAAATTAATTGCATCCAAAGCAAATGAGGCGGAATACAGGCTCAGATTTTCAGGCCTGTCATCGAAAAAAGGTATGTCGAATTTGCGAACCCGCAAAAAGGAGGCTGTATGTTGAATATACATGCGCTTAAGAAAGAAAATTTTGTGCACGGCTGTGACTGGGCAGGGTCGAGGTACTGCCGGAGTAACCGTACACCTTACAGTAACTGGTTCAGAAAAACCACCTCCTCCCTTATCGTCACCCTCGTGGACGAGTGAAAACATATCCGTTTTTGTAAAAAACTTTCAGTACATATGAATCTGTGAAAACCGCAGGTTCTTAAGACAGATTTAGTCTCCCGGTTTCACATATCCGATCGGGACACATTAAAACTATATCTGGATATCAATCGATAAATAATAAGGAGAACAAGTTATGCTGGATTTAAAAAGACAGGATTTCGGAAAAGACCCGGTCAAGAAAAGAGACAGTGACAACTATGTAAAAGAGTACATAACCGGGTTTGCAGACAAGTGGGATGAACTGATAGACTGGAAAAGCCGGGCGGAGACTGAAGACAAGTTTTTCACGAAGATTCTGCGGAAACATGGTGCTCAAAAGGTTCTGGATGCCTCATGCGGGACAGGTTTCAATTCGGTGGAACTTATAAAGGACGGGTTCGACGTGACCAGCCTGGACGGAAGCCCTGCCATGCTTGCAAGGGCTTTCAACAACGCCAAAAAGGAGAATATCATTCTCAGGACCATCAATTCGGACTGGCGCTGGATCACCAAGGACATAGTTCACAACAGGTATGATGCTGTCATATGTCTTGGCAACTCCTTTACGCATCTGTTCAAGGACAGGGACAGGAGAAAAGTGCTGGCTGAATTTTATTCAGTACTTAAGAATGACGGCATTCTGATTCTGGATCAGCGAAATTACGATACCATGCTGGACGAGGGTTTCTCTTCCAAACACAAGTACTACTATGCAGGCAACAAGGTAAAGGCCGAGCCTGAATACCTGGATGAAGGTCTTGCCCGGTTCAAGTACGAGTTTAATGACGGATCGGTCTATCACCTCAATATGTGTCCGCTGAGAAAAGATTATACAAAGCATCTGCTCAAGGATGCAGGATATCAGCGAATCACAACTTTCGGCGATTTCAGAAGGGATTTCGATATCAGCAATGCGGATTTTCTGATTCATGTGGCTGAAAAAGAGTACATGGAGCAGTCCTACACAGGCTCCAACCGTGTGGCAAGGGACTATTACAACAGCCATGACGCCGACGAATTCTATTACAGTGTATGGGGCGGAGAGGACATTCACATCGGGATTTACCATGATGCGGATGAATCCATTTCGGACGCAAGCCGCAGGACGGTTGAAAAAATGGCCTCAATGGTGGACATCAACGAGAGCACCACAATCTGTGATATCGGTGCGGGTTACGGCGGTGCAGCCCGTCAGCTCGCCTCCAGATACGGATGCAGGGTATGCTGCGTGAACATCAGCGAGGTTGAAAACAAAAGAAATCGTGAAAAGAACCGTCAGAGAGGCCTGGATCATTTAATAGAAGTATATGACGGGACATTTGATGATATTCCGTATGAAGATGAGTCCTTTGACATTGTATGGAGTGAAGATGCGATTCTGCACAGTGACAAAAAGCAGGATGTGTTCCATGAGGTGGAACGGGTTCTGAAAAAAGGCGGATCATTCATTTTCACTGATCCCATGCAGAAAGACGGTGTGGAAATTGATGAGCTTCAGCCGATACTCGACCGGATAAACCTTGATGAAATGGGCTCCATCGGAAAGTACAAACAAATGGCTAAAGAGGCGGGCCTCAAGGAGGTTGAAGTTGTGGACCTGTCTGACCATCTCCCGGTCCACTACGACAGGGTTAGATCAGTACTGGAAGATGACTATGAGGGCATCACAAAGATCTCCAGCCACAAATATGTGGACAAGATGATCAAGGGTCTGACTCACTGGGTTGATGGCGGAAACAAAGGCAACCTGGCCTGGGCAATCATGCTGTTTGAAAAGAAATAACAGAACAGCGGGTCGATTTTTACCAGGAAATCTGCCTTACTGAGCAAAGGGCGGCGGGATTGAAAAAAGATCCTTCCGCCCTTTTTCCTTTTCTGCAGGCTAAATGGTTCAGCAGGTTGCTCCTGCCACTTTCGCTTCTTCAAAAGTCAGGATGTCCGCCAGAACCCTGGTGGAGGCGTCGATCAGTTCAAAAGCAAGGGCTGCGCCCGTGCCTTCTCCGAGCCTGAGCCCCATGTCCAGGAGCGGTTCGATCCCGAGCCTTTCATGCATAAAGCTATGGCCGACCTCAACTGAACGGTGGCTGGCAAAGAGGTATTTTCTGGCACCAGGCGCAAGCTCACATGCAATCAGGGCGCCGGCCGTGGATATCAGTCCGTCGCATACCACCGGTATCCCGTTTGCTGCCGCACCGATCACCAGGCCGGCAAGCCCGCCGATCTCGAATCCTCCCACCTTGGATAAAACCCCGATCGGATCTTCAGGATCAACCTGATTGATGTGGAGTCCTTTCCGGATCACACGGATTTTATTCTTCAGCATACGATCATCTATTCCGGTGCCGCGTCCTGTGAGTTTTTCCGGGTGGATACCGGAAAATGCGGCAATTACCGCCGTAGACGGGGTCGTGTTGCCGATTCCCATATCCCCGGTGCCAAGAATGTCAACCGGAGTATTCTTCTGAAGCTCTTCCACGATTTCAATCCCTGCGGTGATGGCTTGTTCCGCTTCCTGTCGCGACATGGCCGGCCCCTTGGTGAAGTTGTCTGTGCTTTTGCGGATTTTTTTGTGAAAGATCGGCAGGTTCGGGTCAAAATCATAATTGACCCCGAAATCGGCCACCCTGACGTCTGCCCCGGCGTGCCGGGCCAGGACGTTTATGGATGCACCGCCGTTGACGAAGTTGTCCACCATCTGCGGGGTAACTTCCTGTGGAAAAAGGGTAACCCCTTCTTCCACCACGCCGTGGTCGCCTGCGCAGGTCACAACCACTTTTCTGTCCAGCCGGACATCAAGGGTGCCCTTTATGGACGCCAGCTTGGCGCTGATGCTTTCGAGCATCCCAAGACTGCCTGCGGGCCGGGCCTGGGCGGCAAGTCTTTCCTGTGCTGCTTTTTCAATACTTCGATTCGGGTCTTTGATTTTAGAAACGGCTTCGGTTATGGTCTTCATGCAGGTTCTCCTGGATCAATATCCGGTTCCGGCACAAAAAAACCGGAACCGACAAATTATTCGTCAGTCCCGGGATTTGCCATCTCCCTGGGAAGATTCCATGTGCACGGCAGGTCTTCTGACTTACGGATCAACCACGTCCCTGCGCCTTCCCGCAGACTTTGAGGCAACAGCCTGCAGTGGCGTGTTTGCAGGGGGTGTCCCCGATTACAGCGGCGGGACCGTCCCGGAATTAAACCGGATTCCCTATTAAGGCTATTCAAGCCGCCATGCAACATTCCAAATATATAAATGCGGTAATACTATGCCGGCTTTATTCTGTCAAATCTAAAAGCCGGCTTTATGGATATTTTTTTTGGAAAACTAAGGGTTGAATGGAATAAGACGGGAATCCCCGGATGAGCCTGTAAATTTACCGACCTCGGACCGGATAAGCTCCCGCCCTGATAACAGTATGTCATTGTGACCCGTGTTCTCAATCTCAAAGAGGTCTGCATCCTTCTTAAAACTGCTGATCTGTTCCCTTGCAAACCTGATTGGAATGACGGTGTCATCTTTACCGTGGAATGCTAACACCGGAATATCAACGTTTGCAGCCCATACATCTGCGGGGAACCTGTTCCTGGAGAGCAGCCGGACCGGCAGAATGGGATAGTGAGCAGCAGCCACATCCGCAATCGAGGTGTAAGGGGATATCAGAATAAGGCCGTTCACATCAGTTTCACCGGCAAGCCAGGTGACAACTCCGGTTCCCAGGGACTCTCCCGCCAAATAAACCGGCAGGGAATCCGAATACTCCTTCCGTATATAACGGACAAGGTTCAAAGCTTCCTGCAAAATGATCGATTCACCCGGCTTGCGTGTATCACCACCATACCCCGGGTATTCAAACACGGCAAGGTTGGCTGGAAGGTCCCCGAACATGTCCATAAAATACATCCTGTCACATGCACAGCCTGCATTCCCGTGGAAGAAGATCATCCAGAACGAGGCGTTTTGGGTTTTACGCAGGTAAAACCGCGTGCCGTCTTCCCTGACTGGAACTACCCCCGTTTTTTCAGCTTCAGGGCATTTCCCGAATGTTCCCGAAGGAAAGTACATCATTTTCTCCTGGAAGAAAAAGGCAAATATAACAATGAAACAGTAAACCACAATGCATATGAATATTATTTTAACGAGGAGAATGGCCATTTTGATATTACAACACCTTTCCTGAAATATTGAAAAGAAGATATCCTTTTTTATGGCGGGGTCCGCCTATGGTGATGCTCCGGTTCCTGTCAAGCATGATTTCCGTGCTGAAGACCAGTTTGCCTGATTCCTCAATGGCGACCAGGTATCTGATCCTGTTGCCGGTGCCGGACAGCGGTGTTGCCGCAAGGTTTCCGCCGCCCGGCAATTTGACCTTTCCTCGGTTTTGAAAAGGAAGTTTCATGGTTTCCACCTTGAGCAGCCTGTATGAGGTGTATTTGAAAACCGATTTCAGCTCACCTGCAAGATGTTCAAGCTCCGGGTCAAGGTGGGGCCGGCCGGATGATGAAGCATGGATCACCTTGACGTTCGTCAGAACCACTGGTCCGGCAAGGCAATCCTGTGGAAAAAGTAAAACCGGAAAGGCGGTAAGAAAGGAAACTGTCATTATCAAAGGCAAGTGCATGAATTTTCTTTTTTCCATCAGGAGCCTGAAAACCATATTATCGTATGTTTTTCTTTCCGCGTTTCCATAATCATAACGGATGCCGTGTCAGTGTACACTGAATTTACAATGGCGCTCGGTTCTTTCACGGGCATGGAATCGCTGTATAGAAGAAATGCGCCTGATATGATTATGGCAGCAATGAAGGCGGGTTTCAAGACATTTTTCAAGGGTGTTGAAGTTCCTGGAAACCTTTTGACCCTCTTTCGCTCTTTTTTACGGACGGCTTCAAAAACTTTTTTTCTGAACGCGGTATGTTCCAAAAAAGATACCTCGTCAGCCGCATTGGAGGCAAACGTGTTTCCAACTTTTGAGTAGAGTGCCACAAGGTTTCTGCAGCAGCCGCAGTCCCGTATATGCTCCCTGAATTGTCCGGCCCGTTTCTGGTCGAGCTCGCCGTCAACGAACATGCCTGCGGTTTTTTCATCATACTGCCGGCACGCTTCCTTTATGTCCATTCTTTTATGATTCAAATTTATCCCCGATTTGATCACGGATCAGTTGCCGTGCCTTGTGAAGCCTTGAACTTACGGTGCCTTTTTTGATCTTCAGTTCCCTGGAAATCTCATCATAACTCATGTTTTCCATGGTTTTAAGAACCAGTACCGTCCTCAGATTTTCAGGCAATCCTGCGATCCCTGCCATTATCCCGTTTTCGCCCTGTTTTTCAGCCAGCCTGGTTTCCGGGGTATCAGTGTTCCGCCCTGTTTCAACAAGGCTTGCATCCGCATTCCTGTCAAAGGGCCGGTGGTGTTGGCGCAAGCGCTGTTTCCACTTTCTTTTCAGGTTCAGGCTCATGTTGAGGGCTATTTTTCTCAGCCAGGTGGAAACGCTGGAATCCCCACGGAATTGATCAATGGTTTGAAAAGCCTTTATGAAAACGTCCTGGAGAATTTCCAGGCTTTCCTCGCAGTCAAGGGTTATGGAATAGATCAGGGTATAAAGATGCTTTTCGTGGCGCTCCATGAGTGCTTTAAGAGCATTCTCCCTGCCCTGTCTCAATCCCCTGACAAGCTCTTTTTCACAAAAATATTCCTCTCTGGTCGGTTTTTTAGTCACAATACCTTATTAAAGCATTGCTAAGTCGGAAAGGTCAATCCCGGACCCATCTCTTTTTGATCACCCAGTGTCCCTCCCTGACAAGAATCCGTTCATTCCGTCCGGAAATCCACCTGCCGTTTCTTGTGAATCTGCCTTCCGTCCAGTTGTTTTCATACACCGGGGGTATCCATACTCTTTTCTCTATCCAGTATCCTCGATCCCGGTATGTCCGGTACGGGCCGCGGGTTCGGCCGTACATGCGGTTATCCCTGCCGTGCCGG
The DNA here is from genome assembly GCA_041685935.1 of Desulfobacteraceae bacterium. Classification (GTDB taxonomy): domain Bacteria; phylum Desulfobacterota; class Desulfobacteria; order Desulfobacterales; family Desulfobacteraceae; genus JAIPEK01. Next base: position 7,199 of record JAWLES010000061.1, read on the forward strand.
CTTTTGTAGGATCTATAGTGCACTGGAGGGCCGTAATCCCTGTACCGGTGGTCGTACCTGTACCGACCGTGGTCGAATCCTTGAAGGATGGTGGTTCCCACAATGGCCGCACCGGCACCGATGATGATACCGGCAGCCACATGGTCGGCCTTGGACCCTGCATCGGCGGTTGAACAGGCTGCAGTCAGGCAAAAAACAGCTGTGATCAGTATCGTTGCAGTCTTTTTCATTTTATTTCTCCTTGAGACTTTTGGCTGTTGAAACTGGTATGCCCTTTACTGGTATTGACACCGGAAAAATCAAAAAGCTCAAAAAAAATCAAATATTTTTGAATCGCCGGGAAGAAAAAATCGAACATATGCTTGATGTGCTGAGTGGTTAAATTACATTCCAGGGAGTGTCTGAAAAGGTGTATATCAAGGGTTGCCTTTTATGAATCAGGGTGTCGTGAAATCCGGAAGGGGTTTAAGGAGGGATCAGTACAGGGTGTATTTTACGAGTCTGCCGTCCAGGCCGCCGAGGCGAAGTTCTTTTTTCCATGAAGGTTTCAGCTTGACACTTGGAATGAACAAAGGATCTCCGAAATAGATGTAAGCTGTTGATCCCTTGCATTTCAGTTTTAAAAAGTCTCCGAGGTCCTTGTAAAAACGCTTGAGATCGGTCTCTTTTCCCATTCGGATGCCGTAGGGCGGGTTGCTCATAATAACCATATCCCTGAAGCTGCCTGCGGTTTTAAAATCCTGTTTGCTGACGGTGACCCTGTTTCCGTAATGAAGTCCCATGAGGTTGGTTTTTGCAGCGTCAACAGCCCTGTCTGATATGTCCCCTCCGGAAATAAGCCCTTCAGGTGTTTCAGCGATGCCGGAATCAGCCCTCTCTTTTACCGAATTCCAGAGTGATTCACTGTAGTCGGGAAGGTTCCGGAATCCGAATTTTTTCCTGAAAATGCCCGCAGGTATTCCGCTGCACTTCATCAGGGCTTCACACAGGATTGTGCCGGAGCCGCACATGGGGTCATGGAGCTTCACTGTCCCGTCCCAGCCGGAAAGCCTTATCATTGCAGCGGCAACAGTTTCCTGCATGGGAGCTGTTACTGTTTCCTCCCTGTAGCCTCTCCTGTGGAGGGCTCCGCCTGAAGCGTCAATACTTATGTCTGCAAGGTCGTTGTTCACATGAAGGTTTATGATCAGGTCAGGGTCTTCTGTATCCACATTGGGTCTTTTCCCGGCCCGGTCGGAGAAGTAATCAACAACAGCGTCTTTGACTCTGTATGCAGCGAATTTGGAGTGGGTTATGCTGCTGTTGGAGACGTTCGCCACCACTGCAAAGGTGCTTTTAGGAGAAAGGAACTGTTCCCATTTTATCTTTTTTACATTTTTGTAAATTTCGTCAGTGTCTTTGCAGCCGAAGGATTTAAGCGGGGCCAGAACCCGGGAGACAAGCCTTGACATGTAGTTGATCTTATAAAAGGTTTCCTGGTCGGCAGTGAACCTGATGCCCCTGAATCTTTCCTGAATATCTCCGGCTCCGAGTTCCATGAGCTCTTCTGAAGCCTCTTTTTTGACGGATTCCGAGACCTGGGCAAAGTATGAGGATTCTGTCTCGTAAATATATTCAAGTACACTCTGTCTTCTTTTGCGGCCGACCCCCTTTTGGAGGATGACACCGGATCTGTTCTGCATTGCCTGCTATTCCCCGGATCTGAAAGATCCGATTTTAAGAATTTCCGCGATATTGGCGTGTGCGTCCATGGCCGGTTCGATTGATCCGGAGCAGCTGGTCATAAGTGTGGATATACCGGGCCCGTGGCCTGCAAGCCTGCAGTCGCTGTGAACCACGATGCCGATTGTGACTGCTCCTTTGACGAAAGCACGGCCATAGGAATTGTCATGATCCATAATCGCCACAAAATCACCAAACCGCATTTGGTCGAGTTTATATGCCTGCACCGTGGCAGGATCGCTGGTCATGACATCGTAATCCCCTGCAGCGGTATGGGCGGCTCCAACGCCGGACCCCATGCATTCAGGCGGGATCAGGGTGGTGACAGGAACCTTGAGAGTTCCCTTATTTGAAGGTACAGCCCCGATTTTGCCGAGAAGGCCGGGATCAAGATTGAAAAGCCGGATATCAGGAAAGTCTTTCAGGGCAAGGCCCTGCCCTTCTGCAGTTACCTGAATCCGGTCGTCATAGCTCAGTTTTTCCATGACGCTTTGTTCAAAATCGATCATGATGTGCTCTGATCCCCCGTGATGGCCTGTAACCACGCCGATGGCCCCTTTGGCATCACCGGAAATGATTTTGGCCTGGTTTCCCACGCAGGAATAGAGCTGCAGGGAGTTGTTGGGGAACTCCATGAACTTTTCAGCATTTGCAGTGCAGCTCACGCCCGGTTCCACATGATCACCTGAAATGTTAAATGCAGAGTCCCCGACTTTTATATTCAGGGTTATCCCTCCTATTGAAGGTAAAATAAAAGGATTGCCCTTGTCATCCACGTTCCAGCCCTTTTTTACCCGGGGCATGCCCGGTTTGCATTCCAGGAGGAACCGGACAAGTGTCTCTTTGTTTGTTTCCAGCATCCCGCCTCCGATTAAAAAAACAGCCGTATTTATATTAAAGGTAAAACGGTCGAATAAAATGGTGAACCGTTAAAGTTCAATTTTTATAAATGTTAGTATATGCACGAATTGTTCAAATGTGTAAAGTGAAATGTTCTCAGGGGGCAGGAAATGGAAAAAGCCCGCCTCAAAGGCGGGCTTTAACCGATCTTAAGCTTCTAGCTCATTTAGCTCAAGTATCTGCTACTTGGCAGCCGCTTTGGCAGCTTTCAGCCATGCGCTGTATTTGCCGTCGTTATCCTCGATCCACTCGGTTACATGTTTTTCAATGTCTTCCTGGTCGTCCTCGCCCTTGAACATACGGTTGTTCTGTTCTGCGATGTCATTGAAAGGAACAGACATCAGAGAGAACAGGGTTTTCACTGCAGGATTCTTCTCGATGAAGTCTTTGTTGGCCACTATACGGATGTCGTTGGCAACAAAACCCATCTTGCAGGGATCGGTTACCGTTCCGGTAAGGCCTTCGGCTATCATGGCATCTTCAAATCCTTCCTGTCCCTCTTTGGGAACGATTTTCGGAACATTGATCCAGACCACGTCCTTGCCGGGTTTAAGTTTGTACACAGTCCAATTCGGCGTCCAGGTATAGAAAAATATCGGTTCGCCTTCATTGTACCTGGCGATTGCGTCCGCCATGGTGGCGCTGTATCCCGCCTTGATAAGGTTGACGTGGTCTCTGAGATCATAGGTGTCCATGTGGAAACCTATGGTTTTCTCACAGCCCCATCCGGCAGGGCAGGCAGCAAGATCCGCCTTTCCGTCTCCATTGGCATCAAAGGCCTCTTTGACCTCATCACGTTTAAAGTCGTCAAGGGACTTGATGTCGTACTTTTCAGCATGCTCCTTGGATACAAGGTATCCCTGAACCGCGCCGGCTTCTACAACCGTGCCGGCCATGACGGCTTTTTCATCAAAGTTGTCGGGCAAAAATGAGTCATGGAGCGGGAACCAGCCGTTGGCCCAAAAATCCAGATCCCCCTGTGCCAAAGTCTTATAAAAAATGGGGCCAGCCAGGTTTTTGGGTTTTTCCACGTTGTAGCCGAGATCTTCCAGGGCCCTTGAATAAAGAGCTTCCAGGAAGTAACCGGTTGTCCAGGTCGCCCGTCCGGGATTAACAGTTTTTCCTTTACCGGGAAGATCACTGGCAAAGGAGCCTGAAGCCATCAGTAGAACCGTAAGAACTACGGCTATAAAAGTGGACTTTTTTAACAAATGTTTCATAATAACCTCCTGTTATTGAGTTATAAGGTGCGGACAGAAAATTTTTTCTATCCCTGTGTTTCTCCAAGAGCCTGGGTGATCCTGTCAAGAACCATGGCCAGGAGCACGATGCTCAGCCCGCCGATTCCTGCAAGTCCGACCTGCAGACTGTTCAATCCTTCAAAAACCGGAACGCCGAGGCCGCCTGCACCGATCAGGGATGCGATCACAACCATTGACAAAGAGAGCATAATAGTCTGGTTAAGACCCGCCATAATGGTTTTCATGGCAAGGGGTATCTGCACTTTCCAGAGAACCTGTTTTTTGGTGGCTCCGAACGCATAGGTAGCCTCTATAAGTTCAGGGTGCACCTGGCGGATACCAAGGTTGGTCAGCCTGATGATGGGAGGCATGGAAAATATGATCGTTGCTATGACACCTGCCACGGTTCCGATGCTGAACAGCATTACTACCGGTACCAGGTAAACAAATGCCGGAGTGGTCTGCATGATGTCAAGAACCGGGCGTATTGATGCTTCAAAGTTGTCGCTGCGTGAGGAAAATATGCCCAGCGGCACACCGATAACGATGCATACCACCACCGCACTTATTACCATGGCAAGGGTTGTCATGGTTGCCGGCCACAAACCGAGAAAGCCGATGAACATAAGGGAAATAAAGCTGAACAGAGCGATTTTCCAGCTTGCCACTTTCCATGCGAATGCCGCGATCACAAGAATCACAATAATGCCGGGAACCCACTGGAGAAATCCGTCTATTCCGTTGAGCATCACTTCCACGGGCCATTTGATCGCCTGGAACTGGGGCCTGAAGTTTGAAACCAGCCAATTCACGCCGAACTCTATCCAATCTTCAAGTGGTATTGTATATCTGAATATATCTAACAATTTATCCTCCTGCTGTTTATTATGATTCCCGTTTTAATGTACTCAAGAATCTTCTTCTTGATATGGTCCCCTTGTAAACTCCTTGTGAATCAATCACCGGCACCGGGCATTCGTAATTGGTTACATAGGTGAGTACTTCCTGAAGTGATGAGTTGTCCGGAACCGCCGTAATCCCGTCGAGATACAAGGATTCAAGATCGGGGTCGCTGTCGGGATTCTCTTTGAGAGCCTGTTCGATGGAATCCGCTGAAACCACCCCCAGGAACTTGTGCTGTTTGTCCAGAACGTATATGAAATCCCTGTCGTACTCTATCAGTCTCTCCCTTGCCGCCCGGAGGCCGGCACTGTGCTTGACAAGGGTGACCTGGGTGTCTCTTACGATATCGGAGGCGCTCAGAACGTGGGTGGGATCCACTCCCCTGAAGAATGCTTTTACGTACTCGTCAGCCGGATTCTTGAGAATTTCTTCAGGTGTTCCGATCTGGACTATCCTGCCGCCCTCCATCATGGCTATCCTGTCTCCGATTCTCATGGCTTCGTCAAGGTCGTGGGAGATAAAGACGACGCTTCTGGAGGTGTTTTCCTGGAGAGAGAGGAGTTCATCCTGCATTTCCGTCCGGATCAAGGGATCGAGTGCGGAAAATGCCTCGTCCATCAGCATGATATCCGGGTCCACGGCAAGACCTCTTGCAAGGCCGACGCGCTGCTGCATCCCTCCTGACAGCTCTTTTGGATAACTGTTGGCAACAGCCTTCAGACCCACCTGTTCGATGGCTTCCATGGCCCTTTTGGATCTTTCCGCCTCTGTGAATCCGGAAAGCTCCATTCCAAAGGCTGCATTCT
>JAWLES010000062.1:0-12668 GCA_041685935.1 Desulfobacteraceae bacterium
GGTGGGGAACCGGTCCGTTATGATATTCACCTTTTTCGGCACAAGAGAGAAAAAATCGGAAAGGCCTTCGGCGATACTGTCCTTTGCAGACTGCTCCAGCATTTTGCCGATCAAAACCAGAAGGATCAGCATGGAGGCGGCGTCAAAATACAGATGAATGCTGGATTCGAGCAGATGAAACACACTGTAGAAATAGGTGGCAAAAGAGCCGGCCGTGATCAGGGCTTCCATGCCGGGTCTGCCGGTACGGATACCTGCGAATGCCCGCCGGTGGATGGGATATCCCCCGTAGAACACCACCACCGTGGCCATGGCAAAGGCCGGCCATGCGATCATCCGGACGGAAATGGGGGAAAGATCGATGAAAAATCCCGAGTATACGGCCCAGCTGAGCATCATTACGTTCATGGTTAAAAACGCGGTCACCGACAGCCTGACAAACTCGCCGGTTTTCTTTTTCGTCTCCCTGCCCAAAGGGACCGCTTTGTACCCCAATTTTTCCACGGTTTTGAAAATTTTTTCAGGAGATGTCCGCACCGGGTCATACCGTACCCTGGCCCGGTCAGAGGAAAAATTGCAGGACACCGCGGCAACACCGTCCGCCTTTTGAAGCGCCTTTTCCACAACCCATGCACAGGCCGGGCACCACATCCCGGAAATCGTAAACCCGAGCGGCAACAGATGGTCTGAATCCCCACGGGAAAAAGGTGCCGGTTCAAATTCGGTGCCTGTTTCATCTTCTGTTTCATCTTTTTCCTCTGGAGGCTCCCCTCCTGCCGGGTCCGGTATCACCCCTGCAGCCACACACTCTTTGAAAAGCTCTGTTTGGGTAAAATCGACTGAGTCATCAGCCATACCCGATTCCATGAGCATGGAATACACCATTCTGCAGCCGCTGCAGCAGAACAGTGCGGAGGTGTCTTCAGGCGGGTGTTTGCTGGAAATTTTGACAGGCAGGCCGCAGAGCCTGCAGGGAACCGAAGTGTTCATCAATCCTTTTTTGCTTCCTGTTCAGCCCTGAGATATGCGATCACGGCCCGTCGACTTTTAACGGACATGGTGGAGGCAAGGGCCGGGGATTTTTTTCCGCCGTAACTGATCACGGCAAACAGCTCCCTGTCGGTCAATTCAACCGCTTTTTTCCCGGTCAGGTCCGTGGGAAGGGGCTGAAAACTCTGGCCCACGGTGCCCTGTCCGGAAAGTTGCCTGCCGTGGCAGTGCGAGCAGAACGCCATGTAATCAGCTTTCCCCTTTTCCAGAATCTCCTGTGTCGGTTTGATCGGGCCGCCGGGAAGGGACTCGGACAGATTTTCTTTTATCAGGCGTTCGTTTTGCCTGAAACTGACCGCATTCGGGTCCATTTTCAACGGAGGTTCTTCATGGGGCCGGACCACGGGAGTCTCCTCCATTCGGCCTACCTTCAGGTTGGCATCATACACCGTGATCACCAAATACACACCGAGAAGCACAACCGCTGCGAAAACCGCCAGAAAAGCCGCCTGTTTCATTCGGCTGCCTCCCTGCCGTTCACGTGCTGGCCTGCAGGCTGCTTGGGATACACTGCATACGGAGATTCAGAAGGAACACTTTTCACGGGCCGGTAGTCCCAGGAAGGTTTTCCCTTGTCCGACACAACGAAAAACGTGAACACGCCCACCCCGAGGATGATACAGACCATGGCCGCGATCCACAGCCAGGTATGTAAAACCGTATCTTTTATTTTCAGCAGCGTAATCATGTTACAGTATCACCTCCGAAAATCCGTAAAACAGGATATAAAACAGGGCCCAGAAAACGACCCCGGCAATGATCAGGGCGATGACCAGGGGATACGGCCCGTCACCTTTGCCGATACCGTCTGCAAAATGCTGTACGGCTTTGATCTTTCTTGTCTTTTCCGGCCGGCCGGACAGGGGAATGAATCCCAGGCCCACGGCAAAGACCACCATAAAAATCAGGGCGACGATGATCAGGGCGGCCGCGTGCTGGATATGAAGCAGTTCAAAAAATCTCATTCATGAGTCCTCTCTGTTGTTACTTCTCCTTCCTTCCCGTCAGCCGCAGACGGTTCCATGCCAGGTTTACGTGAAAAACAGGGCATATACCACCATGGCAAAGCTTGCAGTGATGGCGGCAAGTGCCAGAAAAAAAATGCAGTAGATCTCAAGCCTGCCTTTCCACGAGGGCGTTACATCAGTCCCGGACCGGTCCTTTTCCAGGGCCAGAAACCTGGCCCGCTGCTGGTCCGTGAACTGCCTGTTTTTCAGCGCCCATGCAAACACGAGCACGGCAATCAGAACCCCGGTAATAATATATGTCAGAAAAAACGGGTAATACATTTCTTTTCCTTACAACATCTTATTCCACTTTCCAGCCAAAGAGGCAGCAGACGATCCGGTATTTTTTTTTATATGAAAGTCCGAGGCATTTTTCCGGCATCAGTCTAACCGGTAGTACCTTCCGCTCATTCTCGCAGCCCGTCCAGGGCTGCTCCGAGGCAAATGCCGGAACCGGTCACATCGTGTGCCCGGTAACCGTCCGGCATTTGAAACCGCTTCCAGGTACCACCGGATAGCCTGCTGCCTCTGACCGGACCTTTCATACTTCGTTGTGCCCAAACGAGCATGGCCGATATATAAAACCGTCAAGGTTCATAGGCCGCATCGATTCCTTTGGGTTCCTCATCAGCATCGATCTGGTCGATGAAGTATTGTGCGATATAGTTGCCCACATCCCATATTTTCTCGGATTCCAGCTCCCTCTTGAAGTACGGCATGGCCGTGCCGGTGATCCCGTTCATGATCTGGTAGTAGATAATCCCGCCGGAGATGCCCCTGCCCTTGAGGATGGTAAAGTTCAGCGGCGGCGGATAGATATACGGTTGGGCCGGGCCCATGCCGTCCCCCACCGGTCCGTGGCAGCCCATACAAAAATCCTGGTAGATCTTTCTCCCCCTGGCAAGACTTGCCTCCGTTGCCGGGTACGGGGTCGGAACGTCCCGCCAGCCCTTGGGGACGTTTTCATGAAGCCAGGCCACATTCTTCTCGACACCGGCTTCATAGGCGGACACCGCCTTCTTTTTCCACTTGGTCTGCCGTTCCATCCGCCTGTCCGCATGTTTGAGCCCGAGACTCTGGACATACCGGGTCAGGTACTCGATGTTCTCATCTCCCAGGAATTTGAACGGCGGCATGATGGAAAGGGGCCTTGTATACCGCGGATTCATAAAGTGGGCCAGGTGCCAGTCATCAGGGTGTTCTCCGCCCTCCTGTGAAAGGTCAGGCCCGGTTCTCTGGGAACCCAGCAGAATGGGCTTGTCCTTGAGATAGTCACCGGCCTCAGCGATCCGCTCTGCGCCCAGTCCCCAGTCAATGGCCCGGATGGACTGGGTGTGGCAGTAGACGCAACCGTTGCTGATATACAGGTCCCGCCCCTTTGCCTCGGCTTCGGTCCGGGTTCGCAAAAGCTCGGACGGAACGGTTTTGCCGGTGTCTGCGTACGGCAGAATAATCACCACCAGCACCACCGCCGTAAGAATCAAAAGGCTTCCGGCCACCACCGCTGTCGGCGTCATTTTCATGGGTTGCCTCCCGACGGTACGAACAGGGAACGGAAAATATTATAACATCCGATAATGGAGGAGACAAAGATCAAAAGACCCAGGGAAGCCCGGATGATATTGTAAATGTGGATCTGCGGGAGAACCCGGTAGACGGTCTCTCCGTTAAGCCACGCATTTCCCTGGATGAGCCCGGAAATGGTCAGCACCACTGTGAAACCTGCCACGCCGATCAGGACCATCCAGTACTGGAAATCAGCCAGAAACCTGCTGAAAAGCGGCCTTCCCGTGATCCTCGGGATAATGAAGTAAAGCCCGCCCAGGGCGGTCATGCCGGCGAATCCCAGTACACCCACATGAGCATGTCCCACCACCCAGTGGCTGAAGTGTGTCACCCGCTGGACATCCGGCAGCGACATCATAGAGCCCCGGATACTGACGATAAAATACATGATGGTGCCGGTGAACACGAACTTTCCGCCGATATCCTCGTGGATCAGACCGAGTTTTCCCCGTGCCGTATACCAGATATTGATGAGAAACGCCATCACCGGGATCACCATGGCAATGCTGTCCACGATGGCAACCACCTTGAGCCAGGTGGGCACCGGCACCTGGAGAAGATGGTGGGTGCCGATATGGGTGTAGATCACGATCAGCGACCAGAATCCGAGGATGGAAAGGGTATGGCTGTACAGCGGCGCCCGGCAGACCTGGGGAATGATGTAGTACGCCACTGCAACGGAAAGCGGGGTCAACAGCAGGCCGAAAATGTTGTGGCCGTAAAACCACAGCAGGATCGCGTCCGGGATGCCGCTCAACGCGCCTGTGTCCGGGCGCCAGATCACGTTTCCCATGCTGTAGGTGCAGGCGGTGAGAATCATGGCGGCAAGCACATACCAGACAGACACATACAGGATGTTTTCCTTTCTTTGGGCCACGGTCATGATAAAGTTGAAAAAAATCAGCACCAGCGCTGCCACCACTCCGATATCAATGGGCCAGATCAGTTCCGCATACTCCCGGCCCTGGGTATACCCCGTTGCCAGGGTGATCACAATGGCGGCAAGGGCGGTGTTCCAGAGTGCAACCGATACCATCCCGAGCTTTTCACTGTACAGCGGTGTCCGCAAAAGCCGGGGCACAAGATAAAATGCACAGGCCAGAAGGCCGGGAGTGACAAAACCGAACAGCACCAGGTTCACATGCATGGGCCGCAATCTCGAAAACAGAAGCCAGGCGATGTTGCCGAAAATATCAGGGGCCACAAGCTCGATCGCCCCCAGAAGCCCGGCAAGCGTGGCCACCATCATCCAGATGGCGGCTGTGAGACAGAATCCCCGTGCGGTCGGATGAGCTGTGTTGTCCTGCAGGGTCTGGTTTTCGGGCAAATCTCACACTCCTTTGTCAGTTGTGACAGGAAAGCCAGCAATCCAGGTTGGCGTTTTCTTTCCTGTGGCATTGTATACAGAATCCCATTTTAAAATTATGGCTTTTGAGCCGGTCGACTCCCTCGATATCTCCATGGCACGCGCTGCACTCGAAATCTTTTTTCATATGGCGTTCATGGTTGAACAATACATGCTCGGGCACATGAAACACCTTTTTCCAGGGTGTGGGCGTGTCCGTATCAAAATATTCGTGTTCCTTGAGTATTTCAGGATGCCGGGTGATGATATGGTCGTGGCAGTAAAGGCACTTTTCCACCGGCGGCATCCCCGGAGAAAGCGACCTGTCAGCATACGGGTGGCAGAACCGGCAGTCGATTTTTTTATGGCCTGCATGCACCCGGTGGCTGAAGGCGATGGGCTGGACCGGACCCGCACCTGCACCGGGCATCAGGTAAAAGAAATAGACGAAAAGGGCCGTCAAAATCACCAGAATGCCCAGAATTAGAAGCTGGAGCCGGTTTTCCCGGATGGTTCCGGAAACGGTTCTGAAGTGGGAGACCAGCCGCAACGGCTTTCCTTTTGTTCCCACCAGCACGACAAGGACCAGGAGGGTCAGGACGGTAACCGATGCCAGTATTATTTCCATTGGCCCCCCTTTTCCGGGCTGTTGTCCAGCACGTCCGGGAACTGCCGGAAATAGGCAAGCACCGCTGCCGTAAAAAGGCCCAGAAACCCGGCTGTAACGACGATTTCCCAGGCTCCGGCACCGAAACCCGTCCCCGGCTCATGGAGATAACAGGGTCCCAAAAGCAGGTAGTGTTCCACCCACAGCCCGGCCAGAACCAGTGAACCGACAACGACCATGCATTTCGGCGATTCCTTGATCTTCCGGCTCAGCAGCACGAGAAACGGCATGATAAAACAGACGAGAAATACGGTCCAGGCAAGGTAACTCCAGGGTTCGGTCATGGTCCGCTCGATGATATACGAGGTTTCTTCCGGGATGTTGCCGTACCAGATGACCACGAACTGGGAATAGAAAAAATCCCCCCAGACGATGCTGAAACCGAAAAACAGCGTGCTCAGATCCCGGAACGCTTTGGAAGACATGGAAAACCGGACCTTCGGGTTCAGGTGAAGTAAGGACGTAACAAGGATGAGAGCGGCAAGCCCGGCAAAAATGGCCTTGATGAACGAGTATGCCCCGAAAAGGGTGGAGAACCAGTGATAATCCATGCTCATCACCAGATCGAACCCGGTAAGGGACAGCACCATGGCAAAGGCGAACATGTACCACCCGGCAAACACCGTCATGCGCTTTTTCATTTTTTCGGCGTCGTGGTCGGTTTTTTCAAAACGGGCCGCCAGGATTCTTTTCAGCCGGGTATTTCTGTCCGAATCTTTCAGCCGGAACCACAGGCTGTGAAAAAGGTATCCGAATCCCAGGGCGTACAGGATTAAAAATCCGATCCCATCCCGTAAAAAGAGAAACGGGATGTTCAGCCAGACTTCTTTACCGTGAAGGTCCTGCCCCGCCCAGGGGAATACATGACCGTACCCGGTAAAAAGAAGTAGAAAGAGAACAAATGAAACCGGGAAAAATGCGGAGAACGCCTCTGCAATGCCTGCAGGTTTGTGACTCCAGCGGGCACGGGTGAAATGCATGATGGTTGAAAACAGAAGAGCGCCTGCCGAAAGTCCGGTAAAGAGCAGAAAATTGGTCAGATAGATCAGCCAGGCTTTTTCGGCATGGCCGGACAGTGCCGGGACAAGGAAGAACACAAATCCCGTCAGCGCCATCAATGCGGGAATCAGGAAAATGCTGCCGCTTTTCTTTTCAATCCGTTCTTTTACCGCTGTTTCCATATCATTCATCCATTCGGTCCGCTCTTTTCACCGTCCCGGTCCTGCCGACCACTTCCTTCAGCCGTTCCGCCTCGCTTTGATCGGCTACCGCCTCGATGCCGTACATATCCCCGGAGCACTCCTCGTGGTAGTTTGTTTCATAATCTTTTTCCGGGAGCCCCAGCTGGGTCAAAAGGCCGAGCACATTTCCGAAAACGGCAAACAGGATCGTGAATTCAAACGCTATGATAAAAAAGGGAATCCACGAAAGCACGGGCTTGCCGCTGACAATGAGGTCCCACCGGGTGGCGGTGAACGCGGCAAGGGAAAACCCGGAAAAGAACCCGATTACCCCGCCTGCGAAAGTAAACCAGCCCACCCTGCTTTTCCCGCGGCCCAGCGCTTCAGCGATCCTTTCGGCAGGAACGGGGCTTCTCACCTCGGTGACCTGCCAGCCGTGCTCCCTGATCTCGCGGATGGCGGCCAGGGTATCCTCCTCGCTTTTAAAAAGAGCGGTTATCGTTGTTGCGTGCGTGTTCATGAAATCCCTCAATCACTCCGTGTGCTGTATATGTTCTTTCATTTCCGTCATTGAAACCGACGGCAGATGTTTGACAAAAAGCAGAAAAAGAAAGAAGAAAAGGCAGAACGCACCGAGCATGATCCCCCCTTCGACGAGAGTGGGCCGGTAATGGCCCCACGCGTTGGGCAGAAAATCATGGGCCACGCTGCCCACGATGATCACGAACCGTTCAAACCACATGCCTATGTTCACGAAAACAGATATGACAAACAGCCATACAATCTTTGTTCTGAATTTCCGGAAAAGAAACAGAAGCGGAATCACGGAGTTGCAGATCACCATGATCCAGTATTCCGGCGCATAGGCTCCGAACGCCCGCCACCGGAAGGACTCCATCTCGATGATGTTTTGGCTGTACCAGGCGATAAACACTTCTGTTCCGTAGGCAAATCCCACAATAAGACCGGTGAAAACTATGGTTTTGGCGATGCTCTCGAGCACGTGGACGGTGATGATCCGTTCATAACCGAAAATCTTTCTCAATGGAATGCACAAAGTCAGCACCATGGCAAGCCCGGAATGTATGGCCCCGGCCACGAAGTACGGGGCGAAAATCGTGGTGTGCCATCCCGGAGTCACGCCGAGGGCAAAATCCCATGACACAACACTGTGGACCGAAATCACAAGGGGAGTGGCAAGACCGGCAAACAGGAGATATCCCCGGGTATAGTGCAGCCACTGGCCGCTCTTGCCGGACCACCCCAGGGAAAGCACCCTGAAAATTTTTTTCCTCACCCCGACGGAGCGGTCCCGGATTATTGCGAAGTCCGGGACAAGCCCGGTGTACCAGAAAAGGCTGCTCACGGTAAGGTAGGTGCTGATGGCCACGACATCAAAAATCAAAGGGGACTGGAAATTGGGCCAGAGCGTGCGCTGGTTGGGAACGGGCAGCATGTAAAACACCAGCCAGACCCGTCCCAGGTGAATGAACGGGAAAAGGCCGGCGATGCACACGGCAAACACGGTCATGGTTTCTGCAGCCCGTGCGATGGGGTTCCGCCAGCCCGCCCGCATAAGAAACAGGATGGCCGAGATCAGGGTGCCGGAATGGGCTATTCCCACCCAGAATACGAAGTTGATCAGATAGGTGCCCCAGTGCACCGGGGTGTTCATTCCGGCCACGCCGACGCCCTCGAAAATCTGGTACGCCCAGCAGGCAGCCCCCAGGACCACGCCGCAGAACAGAAGCGCGATTACGGTCCAGTACCGCTTTCCAGGCCGGGAAAGGGTATCAAGCACTGTAGTGTTGATTTTTTCAAACGTCAGTTCCTGCATAGGCGTCCTTTATACATCATGCACCACCTTTTTCAGATAAATCACGGCGGGCTTGGTGTTGAGATACCCTAAGACCTGGTAGGCCCGGCTGCTTCGGGCAAGGCGGCTGACAGCGCTTTTCGGGTCGAGAAAGTTGCCGAACACAAGGGCGCCTGTCGGGCAGGTCTGCACGCAGGCCGGACTGATTTCTCCGTCCCTGATTTGCCGGTTTTCATTTTTGGCCCTGTTGTGGGCCTGCTTGATCCGCTGGATGCAGAAGGAGCATTTCTCCATCACCCCTTTGGTTCTGGCGGTCACGTCCGGGTTGAGCTGGAGGTTCAAAGGTTTCGGCCATTCCCCCTCGAACCAGTTGAACCGCCTGACCTTGTACGGGCAGTTCTGGGCGCAGAACCGGGTCCCGATGCAGCGGTTGTAAATCTGGTTGTTCAGTCCCTCTTTGGAATGGTGGGGGGCGTACACCGGGCATACGGATTCACACGGGGCGTTTTCGCAGTGCTGGCACATCATGGGCAGAAAAATGAGCCTTTCATCAAAATTCCGGTCCCGGTACCGCTCGATTCTCAGCCAGGCCATCTCCCGGCCCTTGATGATCTGTTCCTTTCCCACAACGGCGAGGTTGTTTTCCGCATAACAGGCAGCGGCACATGCGCTGCAGCCAACGCACCTGTCCAGATCCACGATCATTCCCCACCGGTATCCGTCATGTTCATGGGGGGGATACACGTCCCGTTTTTCATCATACCCGGCTTCATACGGCAACGTCAGTGGAAAACGTTCCATGTCGAGCCCGGGTTTTTCTGCATGCGCATGATCCTGAGCACGATCGCCTTTCATGGAAAGGGCGATCTTCCGGTTATGCTGGGAACGGCTGCCGTCCGTCCCGGGCTGTTTTCCAGCTTTGCCTGTTTTTCTCACCCGGTCCGGGGAAATCAGGTAAGAGGTGAATTCTCCCTTTCCTGCGCCTGCTTTCAAAAGGGTCAGGGGATTTTCCCCGAATTCCCGTGCATACCTGCCGTAATCCGTGTGTCCCAGGCCCGTCTGCATCACGATCAGATCCTGAACAACCCCGGGGTAATCGTAGACCGGGGCCCGGATTGCCCGGCCTCCGGCATCGATTTCAAGTAGGTCCCCGGGCTCGAACCCGTATTCTTCCAGTGTGGCCGGATGGACCATGAGCACGGACTCCCAGGCTATACTGGTCACCGGGTCCGGGATTTCGCTGAGCCATGACTTATTGGCCCCCCTGCCGTCAAAATGGCGAAGCGACGGGACCGCCAGAAACCGTATTCCTTTAGATTCACGGGGCTTGCAGGCCTTCGCGGCTTTTTTCAATACGGCGGACAGCTTTTTGTCAAAAACGGGTTTCACCTGTTCGGTTTTCTTCGCCTCGATCCCGTCCTGTTCAAAAACGCCTCCCCGCTGAATGGCGCCCAGGAGATCCTTTTGGCTTTTGATACCAGCACCCGCATACAAGTGCTCCAGAAGATAGTCCCTGTAACTGTCGAACCGCGAGTCCTCCCCCTGCAGTTCCAGGAACACATCCCCGATGGCAGGGGCGTGGGTGAGTTTTCCCATGGCCGGCTGGAGAATGGAACTGATGCCGGTTTTGCTTTCATACAGGTCCCATGTTTCAAGGGGAAGCCGGACCGGGAAGACCAGATCCGAGTTCCGGGCGGTCTCATCCATAAAGGAGGAAAAACAGACCTTGAAAACTGCATCGTTTTGGAACAGCCGTTCCACAGGATCGATATAGGCAATCGAATACAGCGGATTGGAATTGTATATAAGAAACAGATCCAGAGGATCTGTTCCGGCTTTGCGGAAAAATTGCGCTGTCTCGCCCGTACTCATGGTATTTTCCACGGCGTGCCGGTTCTCAAAATCGTACAGTGAAAGATTTTCATCCAGGATCCAGTTGATCAGAGCGGCCGCCGTATCCAGGAGGAAGGCGGTGTCATCGGGTGTGGTGGAGGCCGATCCCAAGACCAAAGGGTTGCGGGCGGCGAGCAGTTTTTCCGTGAGCATTTCCTGGGCCGATTGTGAAAGACCGGTGTTTTCCTCTACAAAGGAAGGGGTGTACCCGGAAGCAGCGGTTTTAAGGTCCCTTGCAAAGGATTCGGGCAGATGATTGTACGATTTGTTGTCAAGAAGGCGGTGAAGGATACCCCAGGCTGCGATATATTCGGTGCCGGCCCGGACGGGAAGGAATTTGTCCGCGTTGGCCGCAGTAAGGGACATGAACGGGCCGGCATGGATGTAAAGCCCTTTCCCCCCTTCCCGCACCGCGTGCATGGACTTGAATTTGCCGGCGTATTCCACAGGGGAAAGCCATGTTTCGAGAAAATCCGCCCCGAAGTTGAGAAGGAAATCCGCGTTTTCCATGTGAAAGGAAGGCAGCATTCGTTTTTTGAAAACCGCCTGGTGGGCAGCTTTTAATGAATCATAGGAAAAGGGTTCAAACACGGCCGCCCTGTCAGAGCCGAATCCGGCCAGGGTTTCGGTGAACATGTCTGACAGCGGCTTTCCAGTGAGGCCGGTGAGCATTCGAATCCGGTCCCGCCCCCGTTCCGATGGCGTTTGCGCCTTTTGTTTGAGGATTTCAAGGGCTTTGGTGAAGGAAATCTCTTTGAACGTGCCGTTTGTTTTGAGCAAAGGCGCTGTCAGCCGGTCCGGGTCATAAACGCCCTGGAGGGCCGCCTGGCCGCGTATGCAGAGTTTCCCCCTGTTCACCGGATGACGGGGATTGCCTTCGAGTTTCACGACCCTGCCTTCCCTGTTTTTGGCGATGATTCCGCACCCGGCCGGACATTCCATGCAGGTTGCCGCATACCAGAGGGCTTCACCGGTGACCGAATCGTCCGAAGCTGTCACCCGTGAGAAAATTTTCCGGTCACTGTCTGTCCCGCAACCCCAGGCAAAGGCGATGCTGCTGAGTGAAGCGGTTTTCAGAAATGTACGCCTGTCCATCTGCCATCCCTCTAACGTATTTTAACCGGCGCACCTTACGCCTGATCCGTCCACCGGCAGGGGTTCGGTTACAATGGATACTTAAAACAAATATTGAAACAATTATATCGTCTGGCTGTTTGATAAAACGTATAGAAAGCCTGGAGGAATGTCAACCGGTTTTCCTATTTTTTCCCGGTATGGAGCACCGCGATGCCGTTGGTGAGACGCCGTACCCTGACCTTACGGAAACCGGATTGTTTTAAAATCTCTGCCAGTTCCCCGGGAAGGGGAAACGCCCGTATGGATTCGGGAAAAGCCGTGTATGCCTGCCTTGAACCGGTGATGCACTGCCCGAGAAACGGCATCACGGTAAAGGAGTAAAAATCGTAAAAAGATCTGAAAACCGGATTGACAGGTTTCGAGAACTCCAGGCAGCAGAAGGTACCCCCTTTTTTCAGGACCCGGTATATTTCCCGGAACACGGTTTCCATGTGTGTGACGTTGCGGATACCGAATCCGATGGAAACCGCATCAAAGGTTTCATCATGAAAGGATACGGTTTCCGCGTCTCCCTGTACGAATGCCACGTTTCCCGATTTCTTTTTCCGGCCCTGGCCGATCATTTTCCGGTTCATGTCGTATACCACCGACAGACCTCCCTTACGGGTTTTTGAAGCGGACATGCGGGCCATATCCCCGGTACCGCCGCATACGTCAAGGACTTTTGCACCGGGTTCGATCTCAAGGGCGTTGACGGCAATTCGTTTCCAGAGATAGTGGATGCCGCCGCTCAAAAGGGTGTTCATCAAATCGTAACGGGTTGCGATGGAGTCGAAATGGCGGTTGACCCGGTTGATTTTCTCTGATTCGGGATACGGTGTAAATCCGAACGTAGCAGTCCTGCTGAGCCTTACATGGCTTTCAAGCTGCTGGAGCCGTTTTTCCCTGTCAACCCATTTTCCTTCAGTCAAGCTTGTTTTCAAAAGTTTCGAGAAATCTCCGAAAGCCTTGTCATTTGCGGTGGTGATCCCAGGGGGAATCGAACCCCCGTTACCGGCGTGAGAGG
>JAWLES010000063.1:0-12667 GCA_041685935.1 Desulfobacteraceae bacterium
GAAGTGGTCAGGATAATCGGCAGAAGTGTCGGGTCGAGCCGTTCCTTGGGATCGTTCACCCGGCGGATCGAGCGGTGAAGGGCTTTGACGATGAAATAGCTTGCCGTAAGCACCACAACCGCCAGAATACCTTTGTAGCCAATACCGAGAATCATTTCGGAATGATTTTCCCAGAAAGTTCGAATCGAATTTGTCATGAGTTACCCCTCCGGAATATGGTAAAGTTTGACTTGTAACCGTTCTTCTTTCTATACATGAAACCGGCCTTTCAGTTCAACTGCAAACTTTTATATTATATGTTTCCAAGGCTTTTTTAACCCCGGCGGAAAATCGCCGATCCCGTTTATACGGCTCCTTTCAGGCGGAAGCATCTTCACCCGGGTACACAAGTTTGTAAATAGACCTGAGGTCTTCTGTCAAAAGGTAGAAACAGGGCACCATCACAAGGGTGATAAAGGTGGCGAAGACAATTCCGAAACCCAGTGAAATCGCCATCGGAATCAGGAACCTTGCCTGTCTGGAAGTTTCCAGGATCATCGGCATAAGCCCGAAAAAGGTGGTAAGGGTGGTGAGAAGGATCGGTCTGAACCGCTGCATGGCTGCAAATTGTATCGCCTGTGTCACCGTCTCTCCCTGCCGGACTTTTGTGTTGGTCAGGTTTATCAGTACAAGAGAGTCGTTCACCACAACCCCTGACAGAGCCACAACACCGAAAAGACTCATCACGCTCAGGGAATATCCCATTATCAGGTGCCCCGCCATGGCGCCTATGATGCCGAAGGGGATGGCGCACATGATGATCAGCGGTTGAAAATAGCTTCGAAACGGAATCGACAGCAATGAATAAATCACCAGCAGTGCGAACAAAAGACCGTTGACAAGGCTTGATACACTGTCCCTGATTTCCGCCTGGCGCCCTTCAAAACTGTAGGTAAGTGAGGGGTAAACCCGGGTGATTTCAGGGAGAAGGGTTTCACGCATCTGGTTCATGACGATTTCCGCCTTGGGTCTGGGGGTAACGTTGGCAGTAACGGATACCACCCTTTTACCGTCCTCTCTTTTAATGGAGGTGAAAGCCCTTGAGTGGGATATGGAGGCGGCGTTCCGCAGAAGGATTTCTCCTTCGGGTGCTTTCAGGACCAGGTTTTCAAGGGTGGATTCACGTTTCCGTTCTTCCTCTTCCAGGCTGACCATGACCTCGACTTCGCTGTTTTCACGCAAAAAGGAGAGCGCTTCTGTCCCGTGAAGCGCATTTCTTACCTGTCTGCCTATTTCCCTTGAAGTCAGGCCCATTCGCAGGCCCGCCGGAAGGATCCTGATATCAAGCTGTCTTTTTCCTCTGGCTGATCCGTCATCCACATCAGAAACCCCGTCGTAGTCGGCTATCTTGTCTGCAATCTCGGCCCCTGCGGTTTCAAGGATCTCTTTGTCCGGGTGGCTCAATCTGACTGTCAGGCCTTTTCCCGATCCGGGCCCTCCCCGGTCCGACTCGAACGATATGGATTCGAGTCCTGGAATTTGTCCGGTGTATGTCCGCCAGAGCCGGGAAAACTCCGTTGTGCTCAGCGGTCTTTGTCCGGCCGGAGTGAGAAAGACCCGCATGCTGATTTCGTTGTCCGTCACAAGTGAGAAAATGCCGAGAGACAGCTCATCACCGCCGTTTTCCTCTATCACCCGTTCGGCGGCCCTTGTTAATGACGTCTTTACCCGTTCGATGTTCTTGTCTGATGACCCCACAGGCAGTACCGCACTTGCAAATGCATAGTCTGATTCCACTGAAGGGAAAAGAGTCATCCCCATACGGCCGGATTTTACGTAGCCTGCTGCAGCCATGAGAACTGCAATGGAAAGGGCGATAACCATATACTTGTTTTTCAGGGCGAGTTGTACAAACGGTCCGTAGATTCGGGTGACAAAGGCTTCGAACCTGAGGCTGAACTTTTCCTGCATCCGGATCAGAAAGGAGAGGATGCCGGTTCTTTTGGGTTTTTTCTGGTGGGCGAGATGGGCCGGCAGTATGAACAGGCTTTCCACAAGGGAGATAAAGAACACGCAGGTAACCACCACAGGGATGAATTTAAATATTTTGCCCATGACACCGGGCACGAAGTACAGGGGTAAAAATGCCACAATGTTTGTGATCACGCTGAAAGTGATGGGCATTGCCACCTCCCTGGCACCGGTCACCGCTGATTCGAAAAAGGACAGGCCCTTCCGCCGGTTGAAATAAACATTCTCCCCCACCACGATGGCGTCATCCACCACGATACCCAGGGTTACTATAAAGGCGAACATGGTGATCATGTTCACCGTAAAACCGGTAAACGGAAAAATCAGGAATGCACCCAGAAAGGAGATGGGAATACCGAGACTCACCCAGAATGCAAGCCGGATTTCAAGGAATACCGCCAGCAGGATAAAGACAAGGCCAAGACCCATATATGCGTTTTTCAGAAGGAGTCCCGCTCTCTGGCTGAAAATGTCCGACCTGTCCCTGACCACGGAAAGCCTCAGACCGCCGGGCAGTTCATTGTTAAGCCTTTGAACGGTTTTTTCGGCTGCTTCGGCCACCTGAACCGGGGTTTGGCCTCCCACCCGGTAGATGTCGATCATCAGTGCCCTCCGGCCGTTAAAAGAGGCTTTCACTCCGCTGTCCTCGAATCCTTCAGCCACTTTTCCGATATCCCCGAGGGTAACACTGTCCCCTGTTTTTTCGGTGATAACGGAAAGGTTCCGGTATTCATCAGCCTGTTCCTTAAGATCCTTGATCCGGACCAGGATGTCGCCCCCTTGTGTTTCAATGTTTCCGGCTCCCACATCAGTTGATGCGGTGCGGATTTCAGAGGCGATCGACTGCAGTGTCAATCCGTATTTTCTCAGGTTTTCGGCAGGGATTTCGATGCGGATCTCACGCTGATTGGTTCCTGACAAGCCCACCTGGGTGATTTGCCGGGACTCCAGAAACTCGTCCCTGATCCGTTCGGCTGTATCCGTCAGAACCGCCTCGTCATCGGAACCGTAGAGTACATAATTGACCACTTCCCTTTTCCTGTCCACGATTCTTGCCTTTGGCTCTTCCGCATCGTCAGGGAACGTGTCGATCCGGTTTACCTCGGTTTCTATCTCCTGCCAGAGCTTGACGATATCCGTGGATTCCAGAGCCTCCACTCTTACGGACCCGAAGCCTTCGGATGCAGTGGAGCTTATGGTGTCGATTCCCTCAAGCCCTTCCACCGCCTCTTCAACAGGCAGGATTATTCCCTTTTCGATTTCCTCCGGGCTTGCGCCCGGATAGGAAACCGAGATCGAAACGGTATCGGTTGAAAATTCCGGAAATACCTCCTGCTTGATGTTCAATGCCGAAATGAGCCCCCCTGCCAGCAAAATCAGCATGAGCAGGTTTGCGGCCACTGAATTTCCAGCCATCCATGCAAGCGGGCCTTTGTACCTGCGCTCACTCATGGGTGCGGGTTCCGGTTTTTTGTGCCTGGTTTTCTTCAGAGGTCACAGGGGCATTTTCACCGGATGGTTTTCGTTTAACCGGCATCCCCTGGACCGGGATGGAAATGTCTGATGTGATCAGTTCCTCTCCTGGCATTACATTATCCCTGTCTATCAGAACGTTTTCAGTGTTTTTCCAGAAAGGCTGAATCCGGCGGATGTCCAGACGTCCATCCTTGAGTATCCATACATGCCGGTTGCCGTGGACGTACTTTCTCGGCAACGCGATCACATCCCTGCGTTCACCTGCAATAAGCTCCATGGTGACATATTCGTCCGTCAGCAGGGCCGGGCCTCCGGTTTCGATTCCCAGGGGATCCTTGACTTCTATAAGGATTTCCGCCATCCTTGAGCTTTCAACTGTTCTGCCGGTTTTCCCCTTTACCCTTCCGGTCCATCTGTGATCCCGGCTCCGGGATGTTATAACCGCTTTTGTGCCGTTCCCGCCGAAACTCTCCAGAGCGTCCAGCCTGTCCGGGGCCACTGAAGCAGTAATCCAGTATGTGTCAGTACCGTGCAGGGTTGCAAGCTCCTGCTGGGAAGAAACATAGGAGCCTTCGTTTACATCCGTTTCAGTGATAATTGCGTTAAAAGGGGCTTTGATCCGGGTTCTGGAAAGATCGATTCTTGCCTGCTCAAGGTCGGCTTCTGCTGCAGCCACCTCTGCTCTGACTTTGTCAAGTTCAGGTTTTCTAAGGGCAAGTGCCTTGTCTTTCACCTCGCCCATGCCGGAGTTTTCAAAATATTCGAGCTCCTTTCCGGCGCTCTTCTGCCGCCCCTGTTCCTGTTCAAGGTCGGCTTCGGCCTTTTCAAGGGCACTCTTCGCCTTTTTCAGAGCTGTAAGGTAATCCTTCCGATCGATTGTCACAAGAAGATCCCCTTTTTTAACAATACCCCCTGGATAAAAATTATCGCTGACACTGGTGACGGTTCCGCCCACGGATGGTTTCAGCAGGATTTCCCTGGAGGGTGAGACAGTACCCATTGCGTCAACAATGACAAGGGCGTCTGTTTGTTCTATCTCAAGGGTTTCCACGTAAACATGAGGAACTTCCCTTTCCATCTGTTTTTTCACCTGGGGCCGGTTGTTGACAAAATAGAAATAGGAGGCAATTCCGGCTGTGATCAATGCGGCACAGACAAGGATTCTAATAACGACCCTGACGGTTTTCAAGGCTTTACTGTTCATTACTCCCCTTTGACAATGCATCTGCTGTAAAGTTTTCCGCCCAGCTGTTCCCGAGCGCCCGGTACAAGGATACCCTGTATTTGAAAAGTTCGGATCTGTTATTAATCAAAGACAGGTCCAGGTTTTTGAGTGCAATCCAGCGTTCGATATAAGAGACATAGTCCGCACTCCCGTTCCTGTACTCGAGTTCGGCAAAAAACAGGGCTGCCTCTGAAGCTTTGAGCCTTTTGCTGTATAGTTCGGTGACCTTTTGCTGGTGCTTTTGTTTTATAAGAGCATCCCGCACTTCCTTTACCGCCTCAAATACGGTGCCTGCATATTCGTAAAGGATCTCGTCCCGGGCCGCCTCGGACCGCCTGACTTCCTGCTTAAGCTTACCTCCCCTGAAAACCGGGGCTGTCAGATTTGCAGCCAGGTTGAACAGCCAGTCCTGCCAGTTAATGGAGAAGTCATCCGACTGAAAGGAGAGGTCCGCTGAAATGGAAATTTTGGGTAAAAGATCTTTGCGTGATGTTTCAATATCCTTATGGGATGCGGCAAGGCGCAGTCCGGCAGCTTTGACATCAGGTCTGGCTTCAAGGAGGTCCGCGGGAATTCCCGGGTCCGGGGGATCGGGAAGGTCAGGCAGGCCTGTGGTGGTAAGGCGCAGGGAATCCGGCCCCTTTTCCCCTGTCAGGAACACGAGCTGATTTTTAAGGGTGTCGATTTCAGAGTTTAAAGATTCCATATCAGACCGGATTGACTGAAGCGATTTCAGCTGCTCATACACATCCGATCCTTTTGCGATACCGTTTTTGAACCTTTCCTTGAGGATTTCAAGCTGCTCTTTACTTTGCCGTTCGATTTTTAAGGAAAGGGCGAGTCTCTGCTTTGCAGCCACAAGGTCGATCCAGGTGTTGGTGATTTCAGCGGCCACCGTGACCGCGGCTGCTTCAAGGTCTTTTCGGGCGGCCTTTTCGCTTAAACTCAAAGCCTCGATTTCAGAATATATTTTCCCCCACAGGTCGACCTCGTAGGAAGCGGCAAGCCCTGCGGATGCGGATTCGCTTTCAACGGATGCGGTACCGGAATGATTCTTCTGGTAGGATGAATCCGCATTTGCATCAACTGAAGGGAAAAGCCGGGACTGTTGTTTCCGTGCAGATGCTTTTGCTTTTTCAAGTCTTGCTTGTGCGGTCTGCAGGGAAAAATTGTTTTGTAAAGCCGAGTCCACCAGGCGGTTGAGTTCATCACTTTTAAAGTCGGTCCACCATTTTCCGATTTTCACTTTGCTCCCGCCGGAACCGACGTAGTTTTCCGGGGGTTCGGGAACCGGGGGCCCAGGGGAGCGAGAAAGGCCGGTGCACCCTGACATAAGTATAAGTGTCAGCAGTAAAGCCGCTTTCAGGAACCGCCGGACCGGTTTCCGGCAATAAAACAAAGCCGCGTGCATCTATTCTTCAAATATCCTGCCGGCAAGCTCCACATCTTCAGGGCAGAATACGAACAGGCATTTTCCGCCCGAAGGAGAGACCGACCCGTACACGTAGTTGATATTGATGCCTTCCTTCCCGAATTTTGTGGTGATTTCGGCAAGTTTGCCCGGCTCGTTTTCGATCTCGGTTGTGGCCACTTCCTTGGTGTCAAAAAGATAGCTGTTCTCTTTTAAAAGGGCCACTGCCTTGTCCGGATCGTTCACAAGAATACGGATCAGCGCGAAATCCGCAGAGTCTCTTTTAACAGAGTTGTAGCTGGCGGATGAGGCCAGCCGTTTCAGGCTTTTCCCCCTGGCCTCGAAAAGGTTCCGCACATAGCTGGAGGCGTCCTGAATTGAAATAGCGTCGATGTTGACCCCTGCGTCTCCCAGCAGGGAAGCGAGCCTTCCGAGTTCTCCGGGCACGTTTTTGAGAAACAGTGAAATTTCAATCCGAATCATGGTGGTGTCCTTTCTCCTTGAATGGGTTCAAGATCATCAGTTCCGTGCCATCTGCACGCCTTTGTCGAATGCGTCCATATTAACGGGTATCACCTTGCTTTTGTTTGCAAATTCCTCTTTGATACAGTTTTTCAGAGTATCAAGGTCCACAAGTCCGCTTTTCGCGGCAAACGCGCTCAGTGCCACTATATTGGCGCTTTTAACGGTTCCGGCCTCAATTGCGACATCATTTACCGGGAATACAAGCTCAATGATATCATCCCTTCCGGACCGCACCGGAATAAGAGAGCTGTTGATCAGAATAATGCCCCCCTCTTTCACGGTGGGAGCGAATTTTTCAAGGGAGGGGCGGTTCATGGCCACAAGATGGGAAGGAGTTTTGATAATGGGTGATCCGATGAGCCGGTCGCTGATCACCACTGTACAGTATGCCGTGCCGCCGCGCATTTCAGGACCGTAGGACGGAATCCACGCCACGTTGTATCCCTGTTTCATGGCTGCGTAGGCAAGCAGTTTTGCACTGAGCAGAATCCCCTGGCCGCCGAAGCCTGCAAATTTAACTTCTTTCTGCATAAATATCTCCAAACGTAAGTTTACTGGTCTTGTCCGGGTTCAGGTGTCTTGAAATCGCCGAGTTCATAGTATGGAACAAGTGTCTCTTCCGCCCATTTCAGCGACTCTTTGGGGGTCATTCCCCAGTTGGTCGGGCAGGTGCTGACAAGCTCCACAAAGCTGAAGCAGGTGCTGTTCATCTGGTATTCGAACGCTTTTTTCACAGCCTTTTTGGCCCGGTTGACATGTTTCGGGGACAAAAGCGCCTGCCTTGTGATATAAGCCGGTGTCATTAGACCGGCCAGAAGATCCGCCATTTTTATGGGCATGCCGGTCATGCCGGTATCCCTGCCGTCAGGGGCGGTGGAGGCACGCTGGCCCGGCATGGTGGTGGGAGCCATCTGGCCGCCTGTCATTCCGTATATCGCATTGTTGATGAATATGGTTGTAAATTTTTCCCCCCGGTTGGCTGCATGGATGATCTCTCCCATGCCTATGCTTGCCAGATCCCCGTCTCCCTGGTAGGTGAAAACCATAAGGTCGGGCCTGACCCGCTTGATACCTGTTGCCATGGCAGGGGCCCTTCCGTGGGCGGCCTCCTGGAAGTCGCAGTCGAAATAGTTGTATGCCAGAACCGCACAGCCCACAGGGGCTATCCCGACGGTTCTTTTCCGGATGCCGAGTTCGTCCATGGTTTCAGCCACCAGCCTGTGGGCGATGCCATGGGTGCATCCGGGGCAGTAGTGCGTCTGAACATCGGTCAGCGACTCGGGTTTTGAATATGTTTTTCCCATTGTATATCTCTCCTTACACTCGGTGTGCAGTTTTTAATTGAGTAACGATTGTACCACATCCGCGATTGTTTCGGGCGCCGGGATGTCACCTCCGCACTCCCCGTACCATTCTACGGGCTTTATCCCCCTGACGCAGCGCTGTACATCCTCCACCATCTGGCCCATGCTCAGCTCGATACTTATCACTGCTTTGCAGCTCTCTTTGGCTGCCGCGTCATGTATCTGCTCTTCAGGGAAGGGGAAAAGGGTCTTGGGGCGGATCATTCCGATTTCAAGCCCCTGCTCTTTCATGGTGTCGATCGCGGTTCTGCAGACCCGGCTCATGGTGCCGTAGCTGACTATCAGGACTTTATAGTCAGTATTTGTATTGTATGCTTCAAACATGACATCTTCTTTTTTCATCCGCTCGTACTGAGCTTTCAATGTCAGGTTGTTGTCGTTCAGCTCCTTTGGATCGAGAAACAGTGATTTGACAATGTTCCTTTTGTCCGACCCGCGCCTGTCCATTCCGCTTGTCGCCCATTCATCGTTGTTCAGCGGTTCTTCGTAAAGGTCATCTGTAAATTCCACAGGCTCCATCATCTGCCCGATCAGACCGTCCCCGAGGATCATTACCGGTCCTCTGTATTTTTCGGCAAGGGGAAACGCCTTCATGGTCATTTCCACGGCTTCCTGGACTCCTTCCGGCGCCATAACCAGAAGGTGGTAGTCGCCGTGTCCACCGCCCTTGGTGGCCTGGAAATAGTCCCCCTGGGAT
Source organism: Desulfobacteraceae bacterium (assembly GCA_041685935.1). Taxonomy (GTDB): domain Bacteria; phylum Desulfobacterota; class Desulfobacteria; order Desulfobacterales; family Desulfobacteraceae; genus JAIPEK01. The sequence goes on from JAWLES010000063.1 coordinate 8,709, forward strand.
GGAAGGATTCCTCCGAGCCCCGGGCCGCCCCGCATGATATTGACAAAAACCGCAGGGCACCGTGCGCCTGCAATGTAGCTGAGAGCTTCGCTCATAAGGCTGATCCCCGGGCTGGACGAGGTGGTCATGACCCGCTGTCCGCATCCGGCTGCGCCGAATATCATGTAGCCGACCGCCACTTCGCTCTCTCCCTGAACAAAGGTGCCGTTGACTTCCGGCAGTCTTTTGGCAAGGTACTCCGCCACTTCCGACTGGGGTGTGATGGGATAGGCAAAGTAGTTGAGACATCCGGCCTTTATGGCAGCCTCACCGATCGCTTCGTTTCCTTTCATTAATACTTTGGCCATTCATATCTCCTGAAATTTGATTTGGTAAAATTGTTTTTACGCGGTTTCCATGACTGTGATCGCCACATCAGGGCACATGACGCAGCACATGGTGCAGTGGATGCAGTCGTCGGGCCTTGCCTGGTAAACCGGGAAATGCCCCTTGGTGTTGACCTTGTCCGACATTTCCAGAACATTTTTGGGGCATACGGTAATACAGAGGCCGCATCCCTTGCATGTTTCACTGTCGATGATGTGTTTATATGCCATAATTGATACTCCTTTTTGTATATTTGTTTTTATTCCACGGCATAACAAGCCCCCTTTCAATCGGCAGAACCGGACAGGTGATCCTGGTTCCGTCAAGGCCGTTGAGAAGGTGTGACGGCCAGGTTATGAATTGGATCGGAAGTCCTGTTGCCTCGGATACCTTTTCAAGCAGCTCGTAACCCTGATAAAGGGTTTCCAGGGTGGTGTCGTCAATAAGGTTGGCGTTGCCTGCAACTGCGGTGACTTCAAGGTTTGAGGATTTTTCGATCTGCTCCTTTATCCGGATACATCCGTCCACATCTCCGGTGAACGGCCGGAAAGGATTGATTACCTGGATCATGGATACATTTTTTCCCTCGAGACTGTCCTTGAGAGCCGAGAGTACAGTTGCACCGACATCGTCTCCGCCTGCATCAAGTATGGTCAGTCCGGCAGGGTTCCTGAGAATGCCGGCCACCTTCGGTGAGAGGATGGGAAGATCGGCATTCAGGTACCGGGTGTCCGGGAGGATTACGTTTATTCCGGCCTTTTCAAACCCCTCCCTTCCTTCCCTGGTTCTGAAGTAAGGGTTGACGAGATCAAGGTCGACAATGGCCACATCCATGCCGGATTGTTTCATGAAAAAGGCGAGATTGGCAGCGGTCTCTGTTTTTCCACTCCCGTAATTTCCGACGATCACCACGATCCCTTTGATATCGATTTCCACAACCAGCCTCTTTTTAAAGAAAATCCATGCACAAAACTTTAAATTAAACAGATTCCGCCTGATTTTGCAATTATTTTTTGCCGGAATCGGAAAATTCAAAAATGAAATCCGGCATCATGGTCAATCCGGACGGGCGATGGTCCGGATTTCTTCGGGATGGAGTCTTCTGCCGGCTTCAGAGCTTCTGTCCTTGATCGCGGCTGTAATGCCGGGAATGTCCCCTGCGTCAAACGGAATGCGGTTTTGTTCAAGATACCTTTGCACCAGTTTTTTGCCGCACAGTACGTTGAGAAAATACTCTTCCGTTTCCGATGTTCCGAAACCCGCCCCTGCGTGGGTACCTGCCACGTGGGAGCGGCTTCCCCGGCCGAAAACAGGGGTGTTGTATGTAATCAGAGACTCCCCTGTCTGTTCCCGGTAGATTTCGTCAACATACCTGTAGTAGCTTGTAAAGGTCTCGATATCATCAATCCTGACACCGGTTGAAGATCCTTGGTCCCGCAGCATTTTCAACGTCGGGTAGAGATCGGCGATTCCGTTTCTCTCGCCGATGCCGAGGACTGATGCTTCCACAGCCGATCCCCCGGCCTTTATACCCATGAATGTGTTGGCGCCTGCCATGCCCATGTCGTTGTGGCAGTGGATGCTTATCCGTTTTCCAGCCTTATCCGCTTTTTCGGCAAGTGGCCTGATTGTCGGAAGAATCCGGTCAGGGGAGATGATGCCTGATGTGTCAGGCAGCGAAATCAGGTCGGTTTCCGTTTCAAGGATCAGAAAATCCGCAATTTCTCTCAAAAAGCTCTCTGATGTTTTAGCGATATCCAGAACTGCCATGGATATGCTCGCATTTCCGCAGTTGTCCCGGATAAATGCGGCAGTATCGCCTGCCCTTTTCATTACTGATTCGATTCTGTCTTTTTCAAACGCTTCATTGACATGAAAATGCAGGTGGAAGTGGGTTATACCGGTCTGAAGAAGGCACTCGGCATCCCCGGTGACAGCGCGGCCCATTCCGGCAATGGAGATATTGAACCCTTCAGACCTGCAGAATTCCCGGAGATTCTTAACTGCAGAGGCCTCTGATGAATGGGCCGGCGGATAGCCTGCCTGACATACATCTATGCCCAGCTTTTCCATGAAGGTGACCATCTGGAGGCGCTGCCTGTATGAAAACACAAGCCCCCTGTGCTGCATGCCTTCCCGGATCGTTTCGTCGACGGCTTTAATTGATTGTTCCATACCGTTCCTTCGGGGGATTGAAATACCCGTGCATGAGCCTGGGGAAAAGCTTTTGAATGTCCTTGATCATATTGGCCATTCCCACTGAAGGGCTTTTTTTGCCGGCTTTGAACATGATTTCCATGTACAGCACCGGATCAAAATTCATGTTCCTCCACTGGATCATCCCCACTGGATATGCGGAAAGGAAGCGTTTCAAAGAGTCGAATTCGAGCATGGAATCGGTGAATCCAGGGCAGTTGAGCAGGTTCAGGGAGACGAATTTCCCTTTTTCCCCGGCGGTCTGAATGCTTTTTATCACATCTTCGAAAGTGTAGTTCCCGGGCCGGAAATAGGTGTTGTAGGGGGTTTTTCTGGTGGAGTTGAGACTTACCCGGACAGAGTCGAGTCCGGCGTCGAAAAGGCGTTCAAGTTTCCCAGGCAGCCCTGCGTTTGTGTTCATGTTGATGGTTCCTTCACCTGTGGTTTCCCGGACCATCCGGATCGCGGGTTCTATCACGTGGAAGGCGGTGAGCGGATCACCTTCACAGCCCTGTCCGAAGCTGACAACAGCGTTCTTCACCGTTTGGATATGTTCGAGCGCCGTCTGTGCTATTTCCTCTGCAGAAGGGGTGAATGCTATCCGGTTCTGGGGGGAGGTAAGGGAGGTGTCCTTCTGGAGGGATATGCAGCCCAGGCAGTCTGCATTGCAGGTCCGGGACGTTGGAAGGGGGGCTTCGTAACGTTTCAGAAAAAAGTTTTTTCCTGCAGGGCACCCGTATGTAAGAGCACAGTTTTCAAGGTGCCGGATCAGCCGGTTGGACGGGTATTTTTCATTCATCCGGCTGATGCCGGCCCTGATTTCAGCTTCAGGCATCTCTCTCAAGTCCTGCCTGGGTTCGTCATCCACCATAAGCGCTGCCGAACAAAAGCTGTTTCCGTCAAAGCCTGCAGCCCCGTAAGAAAAGAGCGGCAGCGGCTCTGCCGTGTTTTCATTGATATGGGCGCAGACATACCGGTTCACGTAGCCGGGAGAGTTGAATACCGCAACCGGAAAGACGGGCTCATTTTTATCATAAGGATTGGCAGTGAGAGTTTCAAAGGATCGGGATTCAAGGTTGTACACAACGGGAAAGCGGTCAGGAAGCATCATCAGCTCGCTTCCATGCGGCATTTCAAGGGTTTCGTCCTTCATGAGGACGTATGCTTCCTCACCAGCCATTCCTGCGGCTCCGTAGCCTGGAAGATCGAATATTTCCCCGTTTTCGCCGGCTACAACCGCAGTGAGTATATCCTCCTTCATTCGTCCGCCTCTTTACTGGCGCCCCAGATATCCACAATCCGGGTGCTGTCTGAATAATCAACCGTCCGGTAACGGGTGATTCCGGAGAGTTTTTTGGTGATCTCTCCTATGCGGGCGGCCTGGGACTGGATGGTAA
>JAWLES010000064.1:0-12468 GCA_041685935.1 Desulfobacteraceae bacterium
CACATCCTCTATGAACGCCTCCACGTTCGCGTAATCCTCTTTTGAAAACCCGAGCCCCCTTTGGGTGGTTTCCACGACCCTTGCTTCCGCCTCCTTTGATGGATACTGATATATCTCCATGCGTGTTTCCTTCCTGCAAATACTTTATAGTTTCAGTTTTCACTTTACAAAAGCAACAAATTACCAGACCGGCTGCAAAATGTCGATAGGATTTGTGTCTCTCAGGCGGCAGGAAGCCGGATCACGAAACAGGTTCCCGTCCCGTCTTTTCCGGACTGGACAGCCATTTCTCCGCCGTGCTCGTCCACCACGATGAAATAGCTGACCGACAGTCCCAGGCCGGTTTCCCTGTCCATCTCCCCGGGAGTAAAAAAAGGTTCGAAAACCAGCCGGGCGCTTTCCTCGTCCATGGCCGGCCCGTTGTCCTCGATTTCCGTACGGATCATTTTTTTCTCTTCAAGGACGCGAATGGTCAGAACAGGAGAATCCGGGGTTTTGCCAGGTCCGTAAAGCGAAGCGATCCGATGCTTAATAAGATTGAAAAATACCTGCTGGATTTTATCTCCCCAGCAGAGGATGCTGGGCACTTTCTTTTCATATTCCCGCACAAAGCGGAGACCGGAAAGATCGTATCGTTCATTGAGATCATAGTCACTGGCGGCAAGCTCAATGGTCCGGTCCATCAGTTCCGGGATTTCCTGAAGCGATTTTTCCGATCCCCCTCCGTCTGCAAACGCCATCATGTTGTCTACCACCCTGGATGCACGCTCACCCTGGATGATGATTTTTTCAAGGATGTCCGTGGCCTGCACAGCCTCCATAAAGGACCGTACCGATTCCATGGTGGTTCCGGCTTCCAGGGCCGCCCTGGTATTGGAGGGCAGATCACGGGTCAGCCGCTGCTTGACCAGCTGCGCGTTCTGAACCATGCCTGTTATGGGATTGTTCATCTCCAGTGCGATCCCGGCGGCAAGGCTTCCCACGGCACCTTTTTTGTCCGCCTGTATTACCGCCTGCTCGGCCTGCTTGAGTGTGGAAATATCTATCACCGAAACGATCCCCACTGTTTCTCCCTGCATCAGGGCGGTGTCTCCCTCGATGAATACCCATTTTTCAATTCCCTGTTTGGTGACAATCCTGGCCTCGTAACCTGAAACCACCTTTTCGCCCGCCTGGCGCATCAAACCCCTCTCCCTGACAATGCCCGAATACTCATCCGCTGCCACCTGCCAGAATTTCATTTTAAGCAGCTCGTTTTCGGCATACCCGCTGATGGTCTCACATGCCTTGTTGGCATAGATAATCCGCTCGCCCCTGACCACCATAATACCCATGGAAGTACTTTCCGACAGTGTTCTGAATTTGTACTCACTTTCCCTGAGCCGCTTTTCCCATCTTTTCCTGTCACTTATATCCACGACAATGCCGCGCCACCCGACAAACTCTCTTTTCCTGTATACCGACCCGAGCTGAAACAGCACCGGAAAAGTAGTCCCGTCCTTTCGCACGGCCTCAAACTCCATTGTTCCGGCACTGTTTTCCTGGACCTTTTTCTGAAGTTCCTTTACCGCCTTCTCCTTTCCGTCGGAGGCAATGATACTGAAGCCGTTCACACCTGCTGCAATGTCCGCTTCAGTATACCCGAACATCTCTGCCGCCTTTTTGTTTACATATGTGATGTCGAAATTAATATCAGTCTCCAGCAGCCCTTCAGGCAAAAGCTCTGCCGTATTTCTGAACCTCTGCTCACTCTGCTTGAGTTCATCCATGTTTTTTTTCCGCTCGATTGCCAAGGCCACCTGGTCGGAAACCGATACAAACATATCAAAATCCCGGCCTGAAAAATGACGGGCGTCCGTGTAGCTCTGAACCGCCATCACGCCGATCACCTTTCCTGCGACCTTTAGCGGAAAACCCGCCCAGATTTCAGGTATGGTTCCGATCACCAGGCTCTGATCAGCCAGTTCCTGATAAATCGCCTCTTTATCCATAAAAACCGGAGTTTTCTCTGCAATGACTTTCCTGACAAGCAGGCGATCTTCAGTAAGGTTTTCCCCGGAGATCCCTGTAACGGTATTGTAATCATCCTTGAAACAGGGAAACCTGATTTGCCGCCCGTCTTTGTCAACAATGGCGATAAAAAAGCAGGGAAGGTCGATGAACCGGTTAAGGCAGTAATGAATGGATTCATACAGCTCATCAAGGTTCACGGTGGTATTTACGGCATTGGATATATCAAACAGAATCTGGATTCGCTTTTCAGAGCTGCGCTGCATCACCAGCTTTTTTTTCAGTGCCAGTACCTGTTTTTCAAGATCCCTGTATGACGGTTTTTTATCCATTCTCAAGCTTTACCCGCTTCTGCGCCCTTTTAAACAAGCAGATTGCCTATCTTTTCCTTTTCCCTGGAAATACCCGGTATCACCGTTTGTGTGCTTGAAATACCCGGAATGGTCCTGATCCGCTTTTCCACATATTCGGCGATCACTTCTGCGTCCGAAGCCAGAAGATCGCGGTTCAAGGTTATTTTTGCAATAATATCGATGGTGCCGTGAACCGAATGGACTTCCTGGATGCCCTCAAGACGGAAAATCCGGTCCACAAGCTTGCTTTCCTTTGCAGAAGGCTCGGTGTTGATCAGGATAAAAGCTGAAATGGCACGCTTCATCTCGGGGTATTCAGGCCGGCTCTTCTCCAGCATCTCTTCCCGGAATGTCTCCATATCCTCAGGTATGAGTCTGGATATGCCGATCCCGTATTTCCGGTCGGATTTCCGGTCCCAGTGATGAAAAGTGACGTAGGCATACAGATCCGAAACGGTCCGTTCAGGGAAACGGCTGATCAGCTGCCCGTTTTTTATAATCATGACCAGGGGAAGATAGATTGTGTTGTACCAGTCTTCCGCAGCTTTTTTGAAATCCACATCCTTCTTCAGGGTCTGGTTGAGATACTCCATGTGTTTTTGAATCTGGTTTTCCAGATACCGGTATTTCCCCACCTCGGTCAGGGTTATGTCGTCTTTCAGCCCGGTTTTTTCGTAAAACCTGAGTCTTTCCCTGTATAACAGGTTTTCAAACGTATTCTTGGACGACAGAACCTCGGTCACCCTGGCTTCAATCTCATCCCTTCCTATCTCTTTTGCCGCAGCCACCCGGTGATTTCCATCCAGAATATAGTAGTCGTTCCGGATCTGGTAGAGTTTCACCGGGGGCAAAGGCTTTTTGCCGACCATAGCGCTTTTGATATCCTGGAACCGCTGATTGCCCTCACGGTTTTTCAGGTGGAACCGGTTGTCAAAGTCCTGGTATCTGCCCACGCTCCCTACGATTTCATCAAGTTTGACATACTTCAGGCCGCGATCCACAAATTCAATGTCCTCTTCAGCCGCCTGCTCCTCGTTGAATGACTTGACCTGGCCGGGCGCAGTGCCGTTACCATATTCCTTGAACGCTTTTTTAAAAAATTTTATCATATCCAGCATCTGATTGGGGTATTAACAAGCAACTTTATATATTCTGTCAATTAATACCATGATCCGGCAATTTGTTAAAGCACTTATAAAAAGTGTGCAGGACCGGACAAAGTTAACATTTGAAATGGTTATTTGTTTGATGGTATAGTAAGCATTTTTAATTGATGCATGCCTGACAAGGAGAGAAATGGAACCTGAAATCAAAATCAGAGGATATCATACAGATCTGTACCAGCACGTTAACAACGCACGGTATCTCGAATTTCTGGAAGAGGCCAGATGGCAGTTGGTGGACGACTACCTGGATCTGGACTACTTTTTTACCCAGGGCTACTTTTTCTTTGTGGTGAATATCAATATATCCTACAAAGGCCAGGCCAAAGTGAACGACGTGGTTGCCATCAAGACCGGGCTTGTGAAAACAGGCAACAAGAGTGCGGTTTTCCGGCAGTATGTGTTTAACAAAACCACCAACACCATGTGCGCGGAAGCCGACATCACCTTTGTGATCGCTGATATGACCGGAAAAGCCCTGAAGCTCGAGGGAGACCTCAAGGAGCTCATTGAAAAGGTTCCAGGCGTAGATGAACTTGAATGGAGCTTTGACAACTGATGATCACTCTGCTTGACTACGGTGCCGGAAACGTCAGGAGCGTGATCAACTCCCTTTCCAAACTCGGTGAAACAGTAAAAATCGCCGGGTCCGCGGATGACATTCTTGCTGCGGAAAAACTGATCTTTCCCGGAGTGGGTCATTACGGAAGCATGATCCGTATCCTCAGGGAAAAAGGCTATATTGAGCCGTTAAAAAAATACCTGGAATCAGACAGGCCGTTTCTAGGCATATGCCTTGGTTTTCAGGCCCTTTTCCAGGGCAGTCAGGAGTGGCCCGACCCGGAGGGCCTTTCCATCTTCAAGGGAACTGTGGAAAGGTTTAAAACAGACCTGAGCGTCCCCCATATCGGGTGGAACGGAATTCATTTAAAAAAACCGTCCTCCCTGTTTTCCGGTATCCGGCCTGATGAAACCTTCTATTTTGTCCACTCCTATCATGTGGTGCCTGAGGATGAGTCAGTGATCCTCACCACCACGGAATACGGGTATCCCTTTGTCAGCGCCGTTCAGAAGGGCAACATCACCGGCACCCAGTTTCACCCGGAAAAGAGCGGACAGGCCGGCCTTGCGATTCTGAAAAACTTTGTCCATGATGAAGCCCGGAAAATGCATCCGCAGGCCGGCGCGCCCACAAGCGGTCTTGTCAAACGGATAGTGGCCTGTCTGGATGTAAGATCCAATGACGACGGCGACCTTGTGGTCACCAAAGGGGACCAGTACGATGTCAGGGAAAAGGGAGACGTCAGGAACCTGGGAAAGCCGGTGGAACTGGCCAGGGACTATTACGAGCAGGGGGCGGACGAAATCACGTTCCTCAACATCACCGGATTCAGGGATTTTCCCCTTGAAGATCTTCCCATGATCGAGGTGCTCAAGAAAACATCCGAGAACGTGTTCGTGCCGCTGACCATCGGCGGGGGCATCCGGGATTATACGGACGCTTCCGGCAGGACGTATACCGCCCTGGAAGTTGCTGCAGCCTATTTCAGGGCAGGGGCTGACAAGGTATCCATCGGCAGTGACGCGGTTTATTCGGTACAGGAATTTCTCGAAGCCGGGAGGAAATCCGGAGAGAGCGCCATTGAACAGATCTCCCGCGTATACGGAAACCAGGCCGTGGTGGTCTCTGTGGACCCGAGAAAAGTCTGGGTGAAATCTCCCGGGGATGCACCCCGGCACAAGGTGGTCCGCTCCTCTGAAACCGGACCGGCAGGGGAAAAATTCTGCTGGTACCAGTGCACGGTCAAGGGTGGCCGGGAAGGGCGGGATATAGACGCTGTGACCTTTGCAAAGGCGTGCGGGGAACTGGGGGCAGGCGAAATCCTTCTCAATTCCATTGACAGGGACGGCACCAACTCCGGGTTTGATCTCGAACTTGTCAACGCGGTGAAAGAAGCGGTCTCGATCCCGGTGATCGCATCCAGCGGGGCCGGGTGTGAGCAGCACTTCCTTGAGGTGTTCACGGAAACCCGGACCGAAGCCGCCCTTGCCGCAGGGATTTTTCACAGAAAGGAGGTTCCGGTGCAAAAGGTGAAACAGTATCTCAAAGATCACGAGGTTGAGGTCCGGTATACTGGAGTGTAACATATGGATACAGGGAACCGCAGCGCACAAGATGAAATTCGGCCTGGAAAACTCCCCGGCATTGCAGGGGTTTTCATCAAGGGTTTTTTTCTTTCCCTCTTGCGTCCCGGCGCCGGATCGATCCGCCGAACCCCTGAAAAGGCAAAGTTCCGACTGGACAATGTCAGGATCGAACCCGGCAGGGTTGCACAATATGCAAAAGTGTGCGGGTTTCCAAAGAATGCTGACAATGTTCCGGTCACCTTTTGCCAGACACTTTTTACCCCTCTCATGGGACTCTACTTCACATCCGGATTCTTCCCTGCAAGCCCCATGGGCCTGATACACACGGGCCAGACATGTGAACGCATTCATCCGCTCCGGCCCGGGGAGACAGTGGATCTTTTCCTTGCCATGGAATCGGCCCGAACCGTGGAAAAGGGGCTCGAGATTACATTCAGCCAGATGGTGTCAGCACAAGGGAAGCATGTCTGGAAAGGCAGCTCCACCTTTCTTCTCAAGCGAAAAGGATACGGCGGACAGAAGAAGGCCGGAGCAGAAGAGGAACAGGAATTTACTCCGTTTGCCGCGTTTGACGTCCCTGCAGGCACGGGCCGCAGGTATGCAGCCGTATCAGGAGACTACAATCCCCACCATGTCTCCGGGCTTGCAGCCAGACTCATGGGATTCAGGACGCCAATCGCCCACGGCATGTGGACAATGGCCCGGTGCGCTGCTGAAATTGAAAAACTTTTTAATTTTAAAGAAGAGGGGATTCAAATCAAGGCCTCGTTTAAAAAGCCTGTGTTCATCCCGTCCAGGGTATCCCTTTCCTGCCGCCGGGATGCCGGAATCTCCTTTGTTCTGGAAAACGAACAAACCGGACTTCCGCACCTCCGGGGCCAGGCCCTTTCCGGAAACAAAAAAAGAATGAAGGGCCTCGGAGACAAGGCAGCAGACGATCCGGTGTAACCTGAAAGCGGATTCAAATGCCGGTAGGTTATACCGGTTCGGCTGATGCCGGGAATATGGCACGGACTTTCATATACCCCGCCCTGTCACTCACTTCAGAAGGCCGGAAACACCGCTCTTTTTTTGGTGTATTCCTTTTCGGATACGGGTATTCTTTCCTTTGTCCGCACCAGCCTGAAACGCTCGGCACCCGGGTTTGTGCCTGCCGTAAACGTCCGATCGGAGCCGGGGAAAGAGGCGGTCTCTTTCTTTCAGATTCTCTTTTTCAATCCGTTCGACAAGCCCGTTCGCCGTTTTCACCGGAAGGGCTTTCGAACCGGTACCTGTGTTCTGATTCTGCATTATGGCTGCCGTTCGGGCATGATTGTCCCGTATGCCTTTCATGAAGCCTGCGTCAAAGGAATTTTTTTCTTTCGGCCCTGCCTTGTTCGACTTGCGGTATTCCTGCCAGAGCCTTGCGGCGGTCCGGTAGAGAAAATGATATACATATTCAGCTACAGTGAGGTTCTCTTTTCTTCCGATGAGCACCACGGTTTTATACTCGGTGTCGTCTAACGGATCATAGGTGGACGAAAGAACCGCTTGAACGAAATAATACCGGATCAACAGTGCTGTTATGGATTTCTGGATGCTTTTGATACGCTTTTTTTTGTGGCAGATTGTTCGAAACACGACCTCAGGTTCGGTGGAACCTTTCCGGGCCGCCTGCTCCAGGTTGTACTTCCCAAGAATTTCCGCAGCTTTTCTTGAGGCGGATTCAGCCTCCTTTTCATTGTCGGACCGGGCCAGGGCAAAAAGTTTTTCCACCTTTTGCAGTATTTGACGGGCATTTGAGGGAACCCGGTCTGCAAGGACTGACAGGGCTTTTTCCGGGTCCGCAGTCGGGGTTCGGAAAACCGGATGTACCCCTAGCCGGTCACAGGCTTTGCTGAACATACCTCCATGGGCATCGGTTTCCCTGTAGACTTCGGATACATACTGGTGGGCTATTTCATGCTTCAATACTTCAAGTACCATGTCCCACGGGTGATTTTCAATCAGACATCTTGAGACCGAAAGGACCCGGCCTTCCGGGTCCCATGATCCGAATGTGTTTTCAGCTCCTGAAATACGTATGATCGGGGTTTCAAGTACTATTTTCCGGGATAAACATATGTGTCTGAATTCCCTGGCAAGCCGGAGCGCCCATTTGAACTCCGCCTCTGATTTTTGTGCTGTTTTTTTCCCGGTGCAATTCCCTGTTTCCATTTTCCCCCGGCTCTTGTCTAATCCTTTTTTACCCGGCTTTATATCACCAGATCCTTTCAGGTACAACAAATAATGAATTCGGTCGTCCCGTGCAAAGACTTCGGCAAGATTTTCTCGGGTTCGGAAATGGCTGGAATCGACGAGACAGCCGAGCAAGAGAGTCTCGACCGGTAGCTGTGTGTTGAATTTTCGCTTAAAATTGTGAATTTTTCTTTTGCTCTTACCTGCTCAAATCGTTTATTATAAAAAACTGAAATACCTGAGACGATATTTAACGAAAAAGGAACCGGAGATCCAAAGCGAAAGGTATCGCTTTAAAACAGAGGATGGTGTGCAGGGTAGCGGCCATAATTTATGAAAAGGGACAAACCATGGGAAGAGAAACAAGACTGTTCAAAAGTGAGGAACAAAAAAGCCGGGCTGATGTCAGCGCCTTTCTGCACCAGTTGGCTGATAGAATCTCGGAAGGCAGAGTGATCCTGAACCGGGACCAGGAGGAACTTACGCTGGACCTTAAGGACAACCTGGTGCTCGAAATTCAGGCAGAAGATGAAGAAAAAGGGGCCAGGGGTATTCAGCACAGCCTGGAGGTGGAAATCAAATGGTTTGATGACGGGGAGAACGGTCCGTTGACCCTGGGATAGGGTACGGCAGCGCCGATCATTGAACACGGGGAAAACACCATGAACGATGCAGGAGAAGAGGCGCCTGATGCGCGGAAAACCCGAAAGAGCCGGCCGTATAAGAAGGCGAAGAACAGGGCTGCGGAGTATATCCGATCACCTGTTGAACTCCGGAAGCTGGTTGATGACGCACAAGAGAAGGCTGGGGAAAAAAAAGGCCCCCTTGATGAAGTCCGGGAATCGCTTTCCACCTGTCTGCGTTTGATCAGGGCATATGCAGACGGCTCTTACAGGCAGGTCTCTTTAAAACCCCTCCTGATGATTGTGGCATCAATCGTTTACTTTGTAATGCCGATCGATCTGATGCCGGACTTTATTATCGCGTTCGGCCTTATCGATGATGCAGCCTTGCTGACGTGGACGGCAAAGGCTTTCAAGAAAGAGCTTGACGAGTTTGCGGCCTGGGAAAACCGCAGCACGAACTGACACGTATGAGCGTGGCATTCTTGCCTGTCTTTATCCGGTTTGTCCGAAAAACCGGATAACCGGATCCTTTTAATCACGGGGAGCGTCCATGGAAATATTCGTTTTCATCTCCTGTTTTATCATTATTGCACTCGCTTCCGGACAGATCGGGCAGGGGCTGAGGAAAACCGGGCTTCCGCTGATCACAGGATTTCTCCTGACCGGTATCATTGCCGGTCCTTACGGGCTCGACCTGATCAGCCGGGACGCAGTTCGAAACCTGAAATTTGTTGACGAATTCTCCCTGGGGTTTATCGCACTTGCCGCAGGCGGAGAGCTTTACCTGAAAGAGCTGAGACTGCGGTTGAAAACCATTGCATGGGTAACTGCAGGTCATGTTGTTTTTACTTTTCTGCTGGCAGTGGCCGCTGTTTTTTTCCTGTGGCGGCTTATTCCGTTCATGAGTTCCATGCCTGTCCAGGCAAGGGTCGCGGTTGCAATCCTTGCCGGAGCCATACTTGTGGCAAGATCCCCTTCTTCAGCCATTGCCGTGGTCAATGAGCTCAGGGCCAAGGGCCCTTTCACCCAAACCATCCTGGGTGTAACAGTGATCATGGATGTTGTTGTCATCATGTTGTTCTCCGCAGGCACTTCCATCGCAGACGCTCTCTTTACCGGCCTGGAGCCGAGTTTCGGGTTTCTGCTGCTGCTTTTGTGTGAAATCAGCCTTGCCGTGGCAGCGGGGTGGCTTTTGTCAAGGTTGATCCTCGGCTGTCTGGCGCTGCCGATCCCCGGGGCCGGAAAATCCGGCCTGGTTTTACTGGCAGGCTACCTTGCCTTTGCCCTGTCTTCACAAATCCGGGAGTTCTCTCCTGATGTCCTGCAGATGGAAATCCTTATTGAACCACTTTTGATCTGCATGACCGCAGGATTTTTCGTGTCAAACACATCAAGCGGAAGAAAGGAGTTTTTAAAGATACTCCACGATATCAGCATACCGGTGTATATTGCTTTTTTTACACTCACCGGCGCCTCCCTGGCCCTTGACCTCCTTGTTTCCACCTGGCCCATCGCGGTTGCCCTTTTCCTGTCCAGGACAGCGGCAGTTTTCATAGGCTCTTTCTTTGGCGGGCTTCTGGCTGGAAATCCCCTTAAAGACAATTGCGTCAGCTGGATGGGATATATCACCCAGGCCGGGGTCGGGCTCGGGCTTGCCAAGGAGGTGGCTGTTGAATTTCCGGAATGGGGCAACCCGTTTGCCACAATGATAATTTCCATAATCGTGATGAACCAGCTTATCGGGCCTCCCCTGCTCAAGCTGGCCATAAAGATCATGAAGGAGGATCATCCGAAAGCATCAGGCGATGAAGGATTTGAGGGCATTCGGGATACAGTGATTTTCGGTTCCGACGGCCAGTCATCCGCGCTTGCTCTTTCTCTGGCTTCCCAGGACTTCAGCGTAAAACTGGCCACGGCCCGGGCCGAAGCCCGGGCTGAAGAGACCGAAGGAGTTGAGATCCTCCCGATTCCCGAGTTGACTGCATCCGGCCTGAAACAGGTCGGATGCCACCATACCGGTGCTATTGTTGCCATGCTTTCTGATGATGATAATTTCAAGATCTGTGAAACCGCGTATGAACACTTCGGCACCCCGACCCTGGTCGCCCGTCTGAACGACAGGAACAACTTCGGATGTTTCCATGCACTTGGAGTTCTGATCGTGGATCCGTCCACGGCGATCGTCAGCCTTCTCGACCATTTCGTACGGTCTCCGGCCGCAGCATCCCTGCTTATGGGCATGCACCAGGGCCGTGATGTACTCGATCTTCGGGTCAACAATCCGAATCTTTCAGGGCTGGCACTGCGGGACTTGAGGCTCCCCTTTGACACCATAATCATGTCCGTGAAAAGACGGGGTATGCTATTTATTCCGCACAACTTCACCAGGCTCGAAGCAGGAGATATTGTCACGGTTGTGGGTTCGTTAAAATCCCTCAAGGAGCTTGCGCTCAGGTTCGATGCCGATCAGGAAGAGGCCATGCTGCAACTTGTGGAAAAGGCCACGGCAAAGGAGCTTTCGGAAAAACCGCTGCAGCCGGAAGTAAAGGACATTATCTCCAGGGAAACTCACAAGGCTGTACACAAGAAAGACCGGTTTGACTACATCGTGGAAAATTGCCGCATCCTTGATATCAAACAGGCCATGGACAAGGAGGAATTTTTTCAGCTCGTGTCCGGAGAGCTGTCCGAATCCTTGCGGATTCCCGCATCCGAACTGTACGATCTTCTGGCCAAAAGAGAACAAGAGGTAAGCACTGTGCTGGCTCCCGGACTTGCGGTTCCGCATATCATCGTGGACGGTGAAAACAGGTTTTCCCTGCTGGCGGTCCGGTGCAGAAAAGGAATCGAATTTTCCCGATCCGCTCCGCCGGTCTATGCAGCATTCGTACTGGCAGGCACCAGGGATGAAAGAACCTTTCATCTTCAGGCGCTTTCCGCCATCGCCCAGATCGTGCTCGACCCCCGTTTCGAGCAGAAATGGACCCGGGCGAAAAACCGGAAAGCCTTGAGGCAGGTGCTTTTGGATGCCGAAAGGAAGCGGGAGGTATAAAAAACATCTCACAACCGGGTTCCTGCAAAATCGAGGATGAACTTCAGGTTCCTGCCTGAAAGGACCTTTTCCATGAGGGCCGGAGCTTTTGCCGGATCCACGGTTTCCTGTATTAAAAGACGGACCAGCCCCTCATGTTTTTGGATGAAAGAGACCGCGGATTGAGTATGGTTTCGTGCAAGCCCGTAAGCCCCGAACACTTCAGCCTCTTTGTAGTGGATCAGATTCAAAAGGCTGTTTTCCGTCTGTCCGTTATCAGCAAGTCCGCTGAAAAAGGAAATTTTTGCGCCCCTGCCGGCTTTTTCCAGCCCGAGTCCGAAAGCGGCCGGATCGGAACAGGCGTTGATGACGGCGTTAAAATCCGTCTCCCCGGTCTTATTGACGCACCTGAGATCCGCAGCTTCAAGGAACGGCCCGACTCTTTCGATTTTTTCACGGCTTTTCTCGACAATTACCGGATTCTGCCCGTTTTGTTTCGCCACAAGTCCTGTGATAAGCCCCATGGTGCCGCCTCCGAAGATCAGAACCCGATCTTCGGCAAAGAGATTGAGTTTTTCAAACGCGTTGATCACGCATCCCACGGGCTCTGCAAAACAGGCTGCATACGGATTAATCCCTGCAGGAAGAGGAATAAGGTTTTCCAGCGGCACCCGGACCCGGTCGGCATACCCGCCGTCCCTGTGAAACCCTGCAATCTTCATGTGTTTGCAAAGGTTTTCCCGCCCGGTTTTGCAGCAGCGGCAAATACCGCACGCCGTGCCCGGCCATACAGCATACATTCTCCCCTTTTCATCAGCCAAGATCATTTCATGGCCTGGAACAACCGGGAGAACCAGGTCCCTGTGCCCCTGGTTCCACATTTTGGCATCCGTCCGGCAGACCCCGCAGCAGATCACATT
>JAWLES010000065.1:0-12335 GCA_041685935.1 Desulfobacteraceae bacterium
GGTTAAAAACACCTACGGTACAGGCTGTTTTATGGTGATGAACACAGGGGAGACTGCGGTAAAATCCGAAAACGGGCTGTTGACGACGATCGCATGGGGAATTGACAATAAAGTGGAATACGCCCTGGAAGGCTCGGTGTTTGTGGCTGGTTCCGCTATTCAATGGCTCAGGGACGGCCTGCGGATGTTCAGGAACGCAGAAGACTCCGAGGCCTATGCCGACCGGGTGCCAAGCACCGAAGGTGTTTACTTGGTGCCCGCCTTTGTGGGCCTTGGAGCCCCGTACTGGGACCCGGATGTCAGGGGCGCGGTATTCGGGCTGACCCGCGGAACCACCAAAGAGCATTTCGTAAGGGCCGCCCTGGAATCCCTGGCATACCAGAGCAGGGATGTCCTTTCCGCCATGGAAACCGATTCAGGCATCAATGTTCTTAAAATGCGGGTGGACGGGGGCGCGGCAGCCAACAATTTTTTACTCCGGTTCCAGAGCGACATACTGGGCACGGAGGTTGAACGGCCGAAATGCATTGAAACCACCGCACTGGGGGCTGCGTTCCTTGCAGGAATCGCCACCGGGTTCTGGAAGAACAAAGAGGAAGCCGCTTCAAGCTGGGAAAGCGACCGGGTATTCAAGCCGGAAATGAACAAGGCAACACGTGAATCCCTTTACCATGGCTGGCAAAAAGCTGTGACCGCCTCCACCCGTTTTAAACAGGGAGCAGGCGGTCCGTAAATCATGCGGATCTTATCAGTTATGCTTTTCCAGAATGTCCAGGTATGCCCGGGTCTTTACAACCTTGGAAAGGGCTTTGCTGAATTTACCGACCAGCTGGTCCGGCGTGCTTTTATGGAATGCCAGACACAGTGGTAACTCCTTTAGAAGAAAAACGGTTTCATAATCATTCACATCGTAACCGTTTTCTTCAATGAATTTGTATGCACTCTTCTCAGCGTAAGCTATAAGGTCTATGCGACCCGCCCGCATTTTTTTAAGGTTGGCTTTCATATCCGCAACACTTTCAAGTTTTGACGAGTTTCCACCCTCGCTCAAAAACAGCTGCTCAGCCACATCGTCACGAATGGCGCCCACTTTGTATTGATTGGCATCTTCAATGGAATCAATGCTTATATTCCGGTCCTTTTTTGCGATCAGAACATTGCGGCTCCCTTTCGCGACAGGACAGGCCCATTTGAAAAGGTCCTCCCTTGCCGGGGTACGGGTTGTGGCAAAAAGGCAGGTTCCTTCTGATTTCTTCAGCTTATTATAGCCGCGGGCCCAGGGAACCAGCTCTATCTCCTGTGGAGAAACACCCATTTCTTCCCATACCAGTTTCAGGGTCTCCACTGAAATCCCGGTCAGTTTCCCATCCTTCTCATAATTGTAAGGTGGGTAATCCTCAGTATAATAGTTCAGCTCTTCCGCTGACATGGCAAAGGAAAGGCCGTTAAAAATAAGAAGCGATGCAAAAACCACAGCCAAAATTTCAAAAAATTTTTTCATAACAATCTCCTTGTTAAAAAGTTGAAACCTGTTGTGCCCGGTTTTCAGTCGAGCTTCTTCTTACCTGAACTCTATTATACTTTACGTTATCACTCTGTCACCATCAGGTCAACACTCATCATTTTTTCAAGCCTCCCTGGTCCTGGGTAAAAAAAGGTTCAGCAGCACACCGAGGATGCCCGCAAGCCCGATCCCCTGCAGGGTAAATTCCCCTGCGGAAAAGCTCATCCCCCCGATCCCGAAAATCAGGATCAATGCAACAATGGTAAGGTTCCTTGAATCCGTAAGATTTTCACCCGACTTAACAAGAGTATTGAGCCCCACCACCATAATGGCCCCGAACAGCAACAGCATGATTCCGCCGGTGACAGGAGAGGGGATCGTCTGGAGGAAGGCCCCGAGCTTGCCCACGAACGCGAGCAGGATCGCGCTCAAGGCCGCCCACGTCATGATGGCCGGATTAAAGACCCTTGTCAGCGCCACCGCGCCTGTAACCTCAGAGTAGGTTGTGTTGGGCGGGCCGCCAAGCATGGAGGCAACAGAGGTTGCCAGCCCGTCTCCGAGCATGGTGTTCTGGATTCCTGGGTCCTTGATATAATCTTTTTCCGTAACCTCTCCAATGGCTATTACGTCGCCGAAATGCTCTATTGCAGGAGCTATCGCAATGGGAACGATGTAAAGCACGGCATTCAGGTTCCACTCAGGTGCTACGAACCCGGGAAGTTCCAGCCACTTTGCGTTGACAACAGGGGAAAAATCAACAATCCCGAAGAACAAAGAGACGACGTATCCGGCCACGATACCGCAAAGGATCGGTATCAGACGCCACACCCCGCGGCCGAGAATGGACACGAGCACGGTGGTGGCAAGGGCGGTAATCCCCACGATCATGGCGGTTTTTTCAGGGAACAGCACCGCAGACCCGTCACCGGTCTTGCCCATGGCCATGTTCACGGCCACAGGAGCGAGAATCAGTCCGATAACCATGATCACGGGACCGGTAACCACTGCAGGAAGTACCTTTTTAACAACATCGCTGCCTTTCACCCTGATCAGAATACTCAGAAGGATATACAGAATCCCTGCCGCAGCAAGCCCGCACATGGTGCCGGGAATCCCCCAGGTTTCAACTCCGTACATGATCGGGGGAAGGAACGCAAAAGATGAGGCAAGAAACACAGGGACCCGCCCCCTTGTAACCGCCTGGAAAATGAGGGTTCCCAGTCCCGCCGTAAAAAGCGCGACATTGGGATCAAGGCCTGTTAAAAGAGGCACCAGAACCAGGGCGCCGAATGCCACAAAAAGCATCTGCGCCCCCAGAAACCAGTCTTTGAGCCGTAAATTGTACTGTGAGGATGTTTCAACTGTATGCTGCATAAATTCAATCCCTTTTTATTTTGTCCCGAAAATTCTGTCCCCGGCGTCGCCCAGGCCGGGTAGAATGTAACCCGCCTGGTTGAGTTTTTCATCAACCCCTGCCACATGGATATCCACATCAGGGTGCTTTTCCTCGATCCGTGCAATGCCCTCAGGTGCCGCCACCACGAAAAGTCCTTTGATCTGTTTACAACCGGCCTCCTTCAGATGTTCGATTGTTGCCAGAAGGGTCCCTCCGGTTGCCAGCATCGGGTCAAGGATAAGTGCGATTCTTTCGCTCATGGCGCTGGCTGTTTTTACATAATAGTTGACCGGCTCAAGGGTTTCCTCGTTGCGGTAGAATCCGACCACACTCACCTTGGCCGATGGGATCAGGTCAAGCACACCGTCCATCATACCCAGGCCCGCCCTGAGTATTGGAACAATGGTTATTTTCTTTCCTTTTATTCTTTCCACTTCAACCTTGCCGGCCCACCCCTCAATAATCTTTTTTTCCGTGTCCAGGTCCTTGGTTGCCTCGTATGTCAAGAGTCTTGCAACCTCGGAGGCAAGGTCCCTGAAATCCTTTGTGCTGATCTTGTCCTCCCGCATGAGTCCGAGCTTGTGCCGGATCAGAGGGTGGTCTTCAACATGAACCGTCATCTGATTGTTCCTCCTGCAAAAATATTAAAGCCGGATTTGAAAAATTTTCCATTAATTAGTAGAAAAAAGGGTATTAGTCAATAAAAATACTTTCATTGAAATTCTTCCGTTTTTATGAAAAAAGGAGCGAATGAACAATTTACCTTATGCAGAGGTGGCGGTGCTGCTGCCTTTATACAATACATTCGTTTACAGGGTGCCTGATCATTTTGCAGCAACTGCGGAACCGGGAATGCGGGTTCTTGTTCCTTTCGGCAAACGGCGCGTAACAGGCTACATCCTGAAACGGCAGGATACCGACCAGGGGTTCAACGCCAAAGCAATCAGTGATGTACTTGATGATCTGCCCCTCTTCCCGGAATCCATGATCGATCTTTTCAAGTGGGTCTCTGGCTACTATATCCACCCCCTGGGAGACGTGATAAAGACCGCTCTTCCAGCGGGTCTCAACCGGTATGACGTTACCATGGTCTCTGCTGTGGAAAAAGGGCTCGACCTTTACGGACAGGGGCGGCTGACACCGGGAGAAAACCAGGTAATGGCGGAGCTTACCGTGTCCGGGAAAATTTCGCTTAAACACCTTGCAAAAAAGCTCGGGAATCCGGGCATCAATTCCCTTGCAGCCAAAATGGAAGAAAAGGGGCTGATTCTGAGGTCATCCACCCTCACACAGGACAGGGCCCGGCTGAAAAAGGAAAAGTTTCTCTCTCTTGCCGACAATCCGGAAGAATCGATCCGGATGTCCAAAAAAAGGCTGCAGATCCTGGACACACTGAAGCAGCAGCCTGAAATGTCCCTTACCAGCCTGAAAAAGGTGGTTCCTTCAGCCCGGAGACTGGTCAAACCCCTTGAGGCGGCCGGGTATATCCGGTCCGTGGAAAGGGAAGTGTTTGAAGATCCTCTTGGAGACCCTGTGGACCCGGATATCCCCCCTGAACTCACCAGTGAACAGGAAGGAATAGTAAACCGGCTGACCAGCGACATGGACAAGGGTTTTGAACGATATCTCCTGTTCGGCGTGACCGGTTCCGGAAAAACCGAAGTTTATATGCGGATCGTCCGGCAGGCACTGGAAAAGGAGAAAGCCGCCCTGATCCTTGTCCCTGAAATCTCTCTTATCTCACAGACCGAAAGAAGGTTCCGGGCCAGATTCGGAAACAATGTTGCAGTTCTCCACAGCGCGCTCACCAGTACCGAATTTCTGGACCAATGGCGGAAAATACTCAAAAAGGAGGCAAAGGTTGTTATAGGAGCCAGGTCTTCCATCTTCGCCCCTGTTCCCGACCCCGGTGTGATCATCGTGGATGAGGAGCACGACACCTCCTACAAGCAGGAAACCGGTTTGCGCTACAATGCAAGGGACCTTGCCGTGGTGAGGGCGAAAATGGACAACATCCCGGTCCTCATGGGGTCGGCCACCCCGTCGGTCCAGTCCTATCACAACACAAGGACCGGAAAATTCGTTGAACTTGAGCTGAAAAACCGGGTTAACAGAAAACCCCTTCCTGAAATCACCCTGGTGGATCTGAAAAAGCTTAAGGATGCAAACGGAATCGACAGAATCATTTCCCCCACACTCTCCACGGCTGTCCGGAAATGCCTGGACAGGGGCGAACAGGCCCTGATATTTTTAAACCGGAGAGGATTTTCCACCTTTCCGATCTGCGGCTCATGCGGCAGCAGCCTCAAGTGCAGATACTGCGACATCACCATGACCTTTCACAAAAATGAAAGCGAGTACCGCTGCCACATCTGCGGGTTCAGCTACACCGGTAAAGTCGCATGCCCGGACTGCGGCTCAAAGAGTATCAAACCACTGGGGTTCGGCACTGAAAAAATCGAAAACATGCTGTTCACACTTTTCCCGGATGCACGAATCGCACGGATGGATCAGGACACCACCTCCCGGAAAGGGGGGATGGTCAAACTTTTGAAAATGATCAAGAACCGCACAGTTGATATCGTGGTGGGTACGCAGATGCTTGCCAAAGGGCATGATTTTCCTTCCATCACCCTTGTGGGGATCGTGTGCGCGGACCTTTCACTGAATTTCCCGGATTTCAGAGCCTCTGAAAGAACGTTTCAGCTCCTGGCCCAGGTAGCCGGAAGGGCGGGAAGGGGAGACATGAAAGGCTCGGTGGTGATGCAGACTTACAACCAGGACCATTTCAGCATCACCTCGTCCAGGAAACAGGACTTCACCGAGTTTTACCTGAACGAAATCCCGTTCAGGAAAGCCCTTTTGTATCCCCCTTATTCAAGGATAATTCAGCTTAAGATCTCCGGCAGGGAAAAAGAGAAGGTCAGGCTGACTGCTGAAACAGCAGGCCGTTTCCTGCAAACCGGAATAGAAAAAATGGAACATGCCGGAAACACAATACAGGTCCTGGGCCCTGTGGAAGCCGGAATTCCGAAAATTGCCTCAAGGTTCAGGTGGCAGATACTTTTAAAGGGGTCAAGTGCATCGAGTCTCAACCGGCTGGTGAGGGAGCTGATCCTTGACAAAGAGATTAAAAACAGAAAAGGAGTTTCCATTGCAGTGGATGTGGATCCGTACCATATGCTGTAGGGGACCGGACACGGGGCTTCCTCCGGCGGCACCGGCTTTTCCGGAAAAAAGACCTGCAGCAAAGACTGGTGAATCATGAAAGGCCTCTCTGAATACCTTGCAAAAATCGCAGCAGTAAACCGGCTGGACATTGAAGCCCCTTGCGGCTGGATCTTTCACCACGGGATGCTGTTTCAAAGCACAGCCAAGTGGTGGGGAGCCCCGGGTAATCGACACGCCCCCCACGAGGGGCTGGACATACAGATGTACCGGACCGGTCGCGGCGATATTGCCGCAGTCAGCCCTGACTTTCTCGTTCCGGCCCTGGATGACGGGCACGTCGTCAATATCTGTAATGACTTTCTGGGCCGATCTCTGGTGGTGGTAAACCGGGCTTTCTCCAAACGCTCCTTGAGTGTACTGGCTGTGTACGCCCATCTGGACGTCATGCCGGGCATAGAAACCGGAACAAGTCTTACAAAGGGAGACATTGTCGGCACGCCTGCCTCCACTGCCGGAAAAAAGTCAAAAATCGCCGCTCACCTGCACCTGTCCATCCTGGAAGTGCCGTACTCGTTTCCGGCATGGCAACTGGACTGGAATCTTTTCGGAAACCCGGACAGTTCAGTGCACCTGATCAACCCGGTATTCCTGTAAACCGGGAGGACCGACAGACGAGTCCAGCCGTTCCGCAGGGGCAAGCCGATTCCACCTGCCGGTTCTTTTTTCCGCAAGCCGCTTGACAAAATCATTCGCTCTGGTTATTTGATAAGAAAGAAAACCTGTTCACAGTCGGTTATCAGGTTTTCATGTATTATGTTTACCAGGAAAAGGTTATATGAAAAGCACAGATTTTTATGAACTCGGCGCAGACCATTTTTCAAACAACAATTACTTCATCCACCTGAAAAACGGGACCGAATTCTTCCAGAAACGCAATTACAGCCGTGCCATAGAAGAGTTCACAGCAGCCGGGCTCATTGAATTTGTGAATCACATCGGGTTGAAATCCGGCCCCCATGGAATCACATTCAAAGGAAATATTGCGAAAACTCCCCTTCTTTTTCTCCTGTATGCCATATATGAAAACAAGGTGAGCGGAATCGGAATTCTCAAAAATGAAGACGGCAGTGACAAAAAGATCATTTTAAAAAACGGCAATATCATACGGGTCACGTCTGCTGAAAAAGAGAACCGGATCGGGCATTTTCTGGTGGCAGGCAACCACCTGTCGGAACTGGAACTGAGTATCATTGAAAGCGAGGCAAAAAAGCAGAACATGCGGATCGGCTCCCTGTTGGTGAAAAAAAATCTGCTCAGCCGGAAAAGCCTTCACGAACTGCTCGCTCTTCAGACGGAGGAGAATTTCAGCCGGGCGCTTTTCAGCAAAGCCGGTACTTTCTTTTTCAAACAGACGGATATCAAAGAAAAGCCGCTTGTCACATTTCCTCCGCTGAAAATGGCCTGGAATGCGGCCCACCGTTTTTTTAACTTCAAGGATTTCCGAAAGGAAATCCCGGACAACAGAATCATATTCAAACCCACCCGGTATGCGGAAAAAGAGAAGGATCAAATATTGTCCACTCTTGATGCCAACGACCAGTTCATTTTTTTTCTTGTGGACGGCACCCGCAACATTGAGCAGCTTATAAAATTTTCAGGCAGCGATGAAATATCCGTGATTAATATCCTGTTCAAGCTATCTTCCATGGGCCTGATCCGGAGAACCAGAGATGTCCGGCAGTATGAAGATCAGGAGTTTGAAGAAGTTCAAATGACACTCAGGGTGCTTTTTGACATCTATCATCTCGTTTACAGCGAACTCACCGAAGAACTGGGGCGATACGGCGTGGAAATGATAAAGAATATCAAAAAGGAGTTGAAAAAGGAGCATGCCGCTGTTTTTGAAGGAATCTCCCTTGATACGCCGGAAACAATGAAAGAGCAAACCATTCTGAAAAACATAGCAAACTATTTTCCTTACAAGGAAAAACGATTCGTTTTCGTGGATGCCTTTCTCGAGCTTTTCAAAAAATGCCTGGAAGAACTGCATCGTTATCTGGGCATCGGGTTGAGAAAAAAAACAATTCAGAGAATGAAAACAATTGTGGAGAACCTTGAGCGGTTTTCCATCAACTCGCAGCTGAAATCGTACATGATGGACAATCTTGTAAAACTAATCAAATAAACCGGAGGATGAATGGCAGAGTTCACCAACGAAAGCCTGACATTGAGTTTGATGCTTCTTGTTTCCCTTGCGATTTACATTATCATCATCATCATTTTTCTGAGTGCACGAAAAAAGTATCAGGGCGGCATAATAGAGAAAGTGATCAACATGATTATTTCCACCATCGGGCTTATGCTTGTTGCAGACATGGCCATTTTTCTGGTGCCTATTTACGGATTCACCATAGGATATCAGGTGCATGTCGTTTTTAAAATAATTGCAATGACCCTTCTGGCCGTTGGCGGATTAAAATTTTTCGCCAGGTGACCTTTGTCATCCAGTGGTGCAGGAATGAATTCCCGCACCTTTGACTTTGGCTTTGGATAAAAGCATCCGGGCCATTCTGCCTCTGGACTCCTCCGAGTCCTCACGGGTCAAATGAATCGAATCAGAGACCACTGCTTCAACAATTCCATTTGTAATAGAAATCACCGAGGTTCCAGAATTACCCGGAAAATCCAGACACAGATACCCTGTGTAATTTTCATCTTTTTTACTTTTTAAAAACGTATCCGGATCGGAAAGCTCTGAACAGACATCCTTTCCTTGATTCAGTACGTTCCGGTTATAGAGCCTTGAAAAAATAGCCACCAGATCGTTTTCCAGTTTTGAGACGGTAATGCGGACATCCGGTTGCCCCTTGACGGATGCAAGAATCTCATCAACGGAATGGCTTACGATTTCATCCCGTCCGGGTTCCTTTCTTGACCCGGCCACAATATCGCCATCCTCCATAAGAATCACAAACATACGACCGTCCGTATTCAACCGGATGGCGCCGGTAAACTGATTTTTTTTCAGGAAAAGGGCAAGCCGGTCGATGTTTACAAAAAATGAACTCATATCGGACCAGACCGGGGTTCCTTTTGAAAAAATCATTGACGCCTCCCGTCGAATCGGTTCATCCCCATGTTATTTCAGGCGGCTTTCTCAAAGGCAGCCGGTGATACCGGTATTTCGGATACCCGATCATCATGGAAGCATAGGGTTCGTGCCCGGCAGGCAGAGCCAGTGACTCTTTCATCGGGGGCCAGAACGTTGCGGCGGCATTGAAAAAACCGGCCCAGCAGGTGCCCAGCCCAAGAGAAGGAGCGGCCAGATCCAGATAGGTCACGGCGATGACGCATGCCGCACTTGCGGTTCGGTCCTCCTTGAGACCGTGGGCCGTAATCACGTGGGGAGCTCCCCTGCATATTGTATCAATGCCGGATTCCTTTGCAGCCACCACACGCTCCATGTTCATCATCCGGGCCGCCTCAGGCTGCTCTTTGATCATGTAGCGCATCCAGTCAACCACATGGGAAATGAGGTTATCCAGCCGGTTACGGTCATGAATCACATTCCACCGGACCGGCTGGCGGTTATGGCCTGACGGTGCATGGGAGGCTATCCCGATGAGACGTTCAATAGAGTCTTTATCCACGGACTTGTTCTTGTACGCCCTTACTGACCGCCTGGATCTGAGAAAATGTTCCACACTCTCAGGGCCGGGCAGTATTTCCGGTTCAACCTGCGGACAACTCTCCCTGTCCATGCGTTCATGGGTCAGGGCCCCGTGCGGGCAGACAGCCACACAATGGCCGCATTCGATACACAGCTTCTCTCCCCCCTTGACCATCACGGGCGGGGTATCATCACCTGGAGGTCCTATTATTCCCACCGGACAGACTTCAGAGCAGATCCCGTCCTTTTTGCACTTACTTTCATCTATGGTTATCAAACTCATTTTCGTATTCTCCTATCAATAAAGGTCATGGCCTTGAAAGTGTATTCAATCTTTCCTGTTGCGTCAATCCCGAATATCAGCATCAGGAAACAGCAGGCAGATAAATATAAAAGGTGGTTCCCCTGCCCGGTTCACTCTCTGCCTTGATGAAGCCCCCGTGATTCCGTATAATGCCGTAAACGGACGCAAGACCCAGGCCGGTTCCCTGCCCCATCTTCTTTGTGGTGTAAAAGGGATCGAATATCCTGGAAAGCTCGTTTTGATCCATGCCCTTACCTGTATCGGAAACCATCACTTTCACGAAACAGCCCGGCTCCAGTTCAAAACACTCCAGATCCCGCCTTTCCAGCACGATATTTTCCGTGCGGATATAAAGCGAGCCTTCGTTTCCGGCCGACTCAGAAGCGTTCAAAAACAGATTAAGAAAGGACTGATCCATCTGGGAGACATCCGCATTCACTTGCCACAGGTCTTCAGCCAGGCTCATTTCAACATTCAGGTTCTTTTTGGCATGAAGAAACATGCTGATGTTTGATTCAATAACATTGTTGATATTGATGATCCCTGGTGCGTACCCTCCTTTGCGGGAAAAACCCATAAGCTGTTTAACGATGCCTGCGCCCTTGTCCACTATCTTCATGATATTGTCAGATTTGTCCGCCACCTTCCCGGGATCATCCGGCCTGTTTTTCATTAAAAAGGCATTGCCCTGGATACCCATAAACAAATTGTTGAATTCATGTGCGATGCCGCCGACCAGCGTTCCAATGGCTTCGAGCTTCTGGGCGTTTACCAGCCGGTCTTCTATGGCTTTTCTCTCCTCTATCCGGTTTTGAAGCTCCAGGTTGGCCTCATTGAGCTCCCTTGTACGCTCCGTTACCTTATTTTCAAGATTCCGCCTGTAATCTTCCAGCTGATCCCAGTTCTTGATAAAAAGGCTCTTGATATTGTCAAGGGCGACATTCAGATTCTCGATTTCCACTATGGACAGGTTGTGAAAACTGAAATCCAGTCTGCCTATCTGATCCCTGAAATCCCTTTCGTCTTTTGTATCCTTTAAAGATGAGAGTTGATCCACGAATTTGCCAAGCGGACGCATGTTGCGGTTCACAACAAACACGATCATCAGCATGGCAGCCGCCAGAAGACATAGGCTTACCCCGATGATGGAGGCCTGGAAGGTCAAAAGGTGTCTGACAAGGCTCTGCCGTGAAAACCCCATCTGCAGGGTCCCGAGTTTTTCCCCGAGATAGTGGATCTGCCAGCATGCCTCGAATATCAAATCCCCTTTTTCAGCCCTCACCGTATCCCGGAAGGATAGGTCACCGGAGAGTTCTCTGACATACACTTTAAAGTTGCCATGACCGTCATCACCGCCGGCACCTTTCAGGCCGGGCTCCCGTTCATATATCGCAGCAGAGTTCCGGTCTTTTACAACCGCATCAAAATCTTTTTTCCAGGCCGCTCCTTCAGCAGAGGAGGAAACCGCATCACCGGACCGATTTTTTAACACGTAGTAAAGCATATCCCGATCCATTGCCATGCTGTTGGTGAGTGAAATATTCAGGTACCGCCAGTTGGAATTATACATGAGGTGGCCCAGCCTGCGTACCAGAAACTCGGTCTTGTAAAAAACACGGTTAAGCTCGAGTTCCCTGAACCTGTTTTTTTCAAACACGGTTATGATTGCGACAGCTGCGGAAAGGGTAATCACTATGGCAAGCGCCACAGAAACAACAAGCTTGGTTTGAAGGTGAATTTTCCGTGCCATTAAATTCAGTGAACCGATATTTTTTTCAGAAAAAACAGCGCCCCTGATTCCGGAACACTGCCTGCCATCTCGGGATACACCTCAAGTGGAAACATCACCGAGTACGGGCCGCCGTAAACAGGATGAAGCGCATTTTTCCCGGTTCTGTAAACCACTTTGACCCCCTTGCTCACAAGCTTGGCCGGTATCTTCACAGACGGGCCCGCCGAGGGTATGAATTCCACAAACTTGTCCGCCTGGATATTCTTCAGGCCGAAGATGTTTTCAACGGAAACGCATTTGATATCATCAACCGAATCCCTTTCCCTGAATTTTCCCCTGAATCCTGAAGGTGATGAGAAAAAACGCTTTTCCAGTTTTTCACAAATTCCGGAGAAATCTTCATGGCGCAATTTCCAGACATCAGTACCATTAGCAACCTTCAATACCGGGTTTTTAATTCTTCCGGCATAAAGTGTGTCCACATACCAGGTATAGGCACTAATCGGCATATCCGGTTCCTCAGAGTAAACGATTTTTATTGGCCCGCCCTTTCCCTTA
>JAWLES010000066.1:0-12270 GCA_041685935.1 Desulfobacteraceae bacterium
TTGATTTCAACCGATTCGATTTTTTTGTATATATACGACCAGGTCATGGGATGTGCTGACGCATATTCGAGAGAAAACTTCACATCCTCTGCAGTCAATGAATTGCCGTCCTGCCACTTCACAGAATCCCGGATAATGAATTCATACGTTCCGCCATTGTCCAGCACCTTCCAGTCTTTTGCCAGCCAGGGGATCAGGCCGGTTTCATCGCGCTCGAGCAGGCTGTCGAAAATCAGGCACATCTTGAACCCGCCCGGCCCCCTGGGGTAGTGGGCATAGGGTGTGGGATAGCCCCAGTCCCCGCCTTGAAGCCGGATCACCTTCTTCTCTTTTCCGGGCGCAGAATCTGCGGACTTGTCCGTGTCCGGTGAATGCGACGGGTGGTCACAGCCGGTCGGGATAAAAGCCAGAACCGATATCAAAAGAATAAGAAGTGCTGTTTTCAGGTGGTGTACAGTTTTGTCATGCATTCAAACTATGTTCCTTTTCATATGTGAATGTCCGTGCCATATTCCCGGCATCAGCCGAACCGGTATAACCTTCCGCTCATGTAAGCTTGCGCTTGCCTTCGGCCCTCGAACCCCGTCCAGGGGTTCTCCGAGGGAAATGCCGGAACCGGTCACATCGTGTGCCCGGTAACCGACCGGCATTTGAATCCGCTCCAGGTTACACCGGATCGTCTGTTGCCTCTGTGCTCCTCAGGGCGGCGGCCGGTTCCCTCACCTGAACATTCGAAACCGTGAGGGGATAAATTTTTTCCGTGCCGGGCGTTAAGAACCGCAGGCTGTTTGAGGACCTACCGGACCGCAGTTCCTGCGGTTTAGCCCGGGACGGAAAAAATTCCCCGGAAGGTTTCCGTTCAGGTGAGGGAACCGGCCTGCCGCCAGTGCTCATCTGCCTGCGTTCGATTGACATTTTGCTTGAACATATACTGTTTTTGTTTCGGTCCATTCATATTTCAAAGCTGAACGCCGCTCCAACGGTCCGGTCGGTTGCCGGATAGCCGGAGGTGTTCTTGTACTCCTCGTCAAACAGGTTTTTGACATACAGTTTCAAAACCCCGTTTTTCATGCCGTTCCATTTATCGAACAAGGTCTGCTCCACCGCCAGATGGAACAAGTGAAACGAGTCAATGGCGATCTCGTCGAATTCATATACATCCGGTGAGACTTCCTCTGATTTCACCGTGACCTGCTCGTCCTGGAACTCGTAATCCAGGATCAGCCGGGTGGGGTCGAATACCTGCCAGGCAAGCTTTCCGGTGACTTTGTTGTCCGGCCGGTTGTCCAGCTCGGTCTCTCCTGCGGGCTCGTTCCCCTGGTTTTCAAAATCCTGCCATGCCCAGCCTGCCATGAACTCGAGATCGTCAGTGATGCTGCCGCTGAACTGCAGCTCGATGCCCTGGCGCACCACCTCTTCCAGGTTGATCTTGTAGTCCATGTATTCCAGGCCCGGCTCCACAGGGTTGCCGCTTTTGGGCCAGTATTTTGAATAATCCCGGTTGTAGGCGATATAGTCCTTGATCCGGTAGTACGAGTAGTTGAGCTTCATGTTGATGTCCCCGAAAAGACGGCGGTTCAGCACCGCGTCATACCCTATGCCGTGCTCCGGGGTAAGCCACGCGCCGGTGGGCCTTCCCTGGGGGTTGTAGTCCCCGTGGTAGTCAGGTGCCCGCCAGATTTTGCTGACACCGGCGGAGACGGACGTATCCCGCAGCCACGCGGCGTGATCGTCCAGATCATACGTAATAAAGGATTTGGGAACCCATTCGGAATAGTTCCGCTCGATCCACATGCCCTGTCCCGTGATGTAAATTGTCCCTGAACTTGAAGAGTGGTTGCTCACCCATATGGTGTCGTCCTCATACCTCAGTCCAGCGGTCAGGGTCAGGTCGGGGAGGATCGACCATTCGTGCTCGGCAAAGCCTGAAAGGGTTTCGATCCGCTTTTTGTCATCATGGGCGTACTCGCTGTCATCCCAGCCAGGCACATCCCCGTACCCGTCAAAAAGCTGTTCGACAGAGGCGCCCACGGTGGTGACATGACCGTCCGCCGGGCTGAACTCGTTGGTGATTTTGCCGCCCTG
This sequence comes from Desulfobacteraceae bacterium, assembly GCA_041685935.1. GTDB lineage: Bacteria > Desulfobacterota > Desulfobacteria > Desulfobacterales > Desulfobacteraceae > JAIPEK01. The sequence continues at coordinate 2,086 of JAWLES010000066.1, forward strand.
CTGGTGCCACTTGGTCTCCCATGAGCCGTCCTCTGTTTCACTTTCCATCATGGAATAATCCCGGTTCTCCTTTCCGTAAAACGCGGACGCGTTCCAGGTGCCTGCAGAAGTGGGCAGCTCCAGGTTCAGCCGGTACGAGGTGGCGATCTTGTCCCAGGTGGGGTTCTGCCAGTCGTAAAACCGGGATGCTTCGGATACGAAGGGATAGTCATTGTCAAAACCGCTTTCCGGGTCATCCGGGTCGTTGTTCACCGGGATCTGCCGGTCAGCGTCCGTGTAAGAAGCTGTGAACGAGACATGTCCCTTGTTTTCCAGAAGATAGCTCAGCCGGCTGTAAAAGGTGTTGATATCCGCTTCGTTGTTGCGCAGATACCCGTCGGTGGCGTAGTTCTGGTAGCCAAGGTCATAAACGAAATCCCCGGCGGAACCGGCAAGACTCAGGCTGTGGTTCTGAGTGCCGTAGGTGCCGTAACTTGTGGAAACAGCGGCATCGGGTTTCCGGGTGTCATGCCGTTTCGGATCTTTGGTTCTGAAATTGACCGTGCCGCCGATGCTTTTGCCCGGGTACAGGGCCGAATGCGGACCGGGCAGCACCTCGATGGAATCGATCATGAACGGCGGGATCAGGGCGTAGTCCACGATATGGCTGGACCGGCGGCCCCCTGTTTTCCGGATGGCAGACCCGTCCAGGGCGGTGGTGAATCGCTTGCTGGAAAATCCGCGCATATACAGGGTGTCGTCATCCGGCACCAGATCGGTGGCCCCACGATGGTCCATGATCACCAGCTCCTTGACCAGATCCCCGGCATTCTGGGGGATGGTGGCGCTCTTGTAGTCATCAAGATGGATGGTGGATTTTTGCGGGTCCACGGAAACCGGTTCCGGGGTTACTTTTCCCCCTTTTGCGGTGAAATCGATACGGCCCATATCATGCACTTCTTCCGGATAGGCGCTATCGTCACACATACCGGATACGGGCAGGGCGGCCGTCAGAACAGCCGCCAGAAAAGCAAGAAAGATTGTTCGTTTTATCATCGTTTTTCCTCTTTTATAAGTTTTCCGTTTTCAGCCCTGTAATCGGTTCAAATCCGTTGACTCGCGACAATCCCGATGTTAAACAGATATAGAGTCCCTTGCGTTACAGGGGCTTTTACGGGAAGCGGCGGATGACTCCTGGCCGGGAGCCGCCGCTTCCCTACCTTTATTTTTGTTGTTCAGTTTATTCCGTTTTTAGATCCCGGTGTCACCTCCTTGTTATTTTTTTTCTTTTCAAGTCAGTTCAAACATGATGGTGATTTTCACTTTCAACTGGTCATCAAACAGATTCCTCGGCGGGCGGGGCAGGGGGGCGGCATCTTTTACCGCTGACAGGGCTGCCGAATCCAGGATGTCATGGCCCGAGCTTTCCGCAATGGCAACCGATTTCACATTGCCTTCCCGGGTAATGGTGAACCGCACGCTAACCCCGCCCTGCTTCTGATCCTTTCGGGCTGATTCCGGGTAGGTTTTCCTTGTTTCGATTCTCATTCTCACCATCTCGAAATAGTCCGCTTTTTTGGCGAACACTGGAGTGGCTTGATGTTCAAACCCGATTTCGCTCGCCTCGGCCGGCCTGATACCTTCCGTATCCGGGGCGCTCACGGCCTCGGTCACCAAAGATGGGGACTCTGCCATGTCAGTGTCGATATCGGGTTTGGGAACCTGCCGGTCAGGCACTGACACTTTTTCGGCATCATGAACTTTCGGGGTGTTGTGCCTGTTTCTCGGACGGGGGATGTTCCTGGTAAACGGTTTGGACACATCCCGCATGGTCAGTTCGATGGAAGAGACCGAATCAGACTCGAATACCCCTGACATGTGCATGAACAGCAGCACATGTACGGCAAGGGACACGATGAGCGTCACCTGCATGACCCGGCCGTTTTTTTTCGGCCGTTGATGTTCGGTGCTTGCCGGGTTCGTCTCAGGCATGGGTTGATCCGTCCGGTTTCATGTTACAGTCCTTTCTCGGTTGCCAGACAAAGTTTCCCGGCGCCTGCCGCCTTGGCAAGATCCATCACCCTCACCGCCTTGTTCAGCACCACGGCCCGGTCCGCCTTTACCACCACAAGGGGGTTTTGATTTTTGCCGATCATCTGTTTTAGTTTTTTGAATATCAGGTCGTCCCGGACCGGTTTGTCATGGATATACGTCTTCCCGTCCCGGTCCACGTAAACCGTGATCTCCTTTTGGGTCTGGGGGGCGGAGGCCTTGGCCTGCGGCAGTTTAACCTTGATGCCTTCATCCACCATGAAGTTTGTGGTCAAAAGGAAATAGATCAGAAGCATGAATACAATATCAATAAGAGAGGTGAGCGGGGCGGTTATTTGATACCTGGGACGCTTTTTCCGGTGCACCAGCATGGATCAGGCCTCCTTTTTTCCGGTTATCGCTTTCATGAACGTGACCGTGCCGTTCTGGAGCCGGGCCTCGTACCGGTCCACCCGGGAGATGAGGTAGGAGTGCGCCAGCATGGTGGGCAGGGCCACGGCAAGCCCCAGCGCCGTCGTAAGCATGGCCTCCCAGATGCCGCCTGCAAGTACTGATGCGTTTACCTTGCCGCCCATGTCCTGGATCACCATGAACGCCTTGATCATGCCGATCACCGTGCCGAGCAGACCGAGCAGCGGTGCGATGTTGCCGATTGTGGCAAGAGCCTGGGTATAGGTGGAAAGATTTCTCACCTCCTCTTCCGTGGCATTCACCATGACCGTTTCCAAAACCTCCCGGTCCGTGTCCTTTGCCTCGATGGCCTGTGCCAGGATTCTTCCCATGGGGGAATTGCTCTGTTCAGCCTCCTGCCGGGCCATCTCTTTTTTCCCCTGCACAAGCAGAGCGGCTGTTTTTTCGGCAAGCCCGGCTCCACGGGTCCGCATTCTGGAAAAGGTGATGACTCTCTCCAGGAAAATCGCCACGGTGAACACCGAGCAAAGAAGAATAGGGAGCACCAGGAATCCCCCTTTGGATAAAAAATCGATCATGGAAGATACGGATATGGACTGGAAAAATAAATATTCACTCATTGGTCGTATCCTTTTGAATTTGGTTGTTCGGAATGTTTTGTATCTTTTCGGAGCCTGATCCCTGCTCCGTTATATCGGGAACACCGTCAAAGTCGAGATCCTTTTCGCGTTTGACAAGTGCTTCAGCGTCGTCATAGGTCTCCCATATATCCGGTTTCCCATCCTCGTTGGTGTCTTCTTTAACCGATGTCAAACGACCGTTTTCATAAAAGAACCACACCTCGGTTTCTCCGTCCCCGTCATTGTCCTTTTCCGCCCTCACCGGGCGTTCGTTTTCATCATAGAACCAGAAAAGGGTCAATTCGCCTTTGCCAAGCTCGTCTTCAGCGGTTTTTACAAGTTTTTCCCCGGCACTGTAGTGCTCCACAAGGTCCGGCCTGCCGTCATTGTCTTCGTCGATCCATTTTTTTCTCAACACGCCGTCTTTATAGTAAAATTCAGCCTCCGGCCGGTCGTCCCCGTTTTTATCCAGCTCCACCACAAGGGACCAGTCCGGCCTGTTGAAAAACTGTTCGGTTTCAAAAAATCCGTCATGGTCTTTGTCCTTGGCAAGGGTTTCTTTTTCCCCGTCCTTGTACACCACCTTCAGATCAACCCTGCCGTCTTTGTTTTCATCCTTTTCAAGCCTTGCCACCTTATTGTCCTTGAAAAACTGCCAGGTGTCGTCCTTGCCGTTGAAATCCGTATCCATGACCACCTTTTTGCGCTCTTCGTTTTTGTTGAAGTAGATTCGGGTGTCAAACGTGCCGTCGTTGTTTTCATCCAACTTTTGAAGATGCGGCTTTCCGTTTTGAAAAACCGTGGTTTCATCTACAGTGCCGTTGTTGTCAGTGTCTTTTTCAACCTTTTTGACGTTGGAATGGGTGTCGAACGTGGTAAACGTGTCAAAAGTGCCGTCATGGTCCGAATCTTTTTTCCGCAAGACCGGGTTTCCGTTTTCAAGCGTGATGAACAGATCGAAATTACCGTCCGAGTTGGTGTCTTTTTTCTGTTTTACAGGAGAGCCGTTTTCAAATACGGTTACATCATCAGGGTTGCCGTCATGGTCTGTATCCTTTTCCTGGCGGGTGATGCGGCCGTTTTCGTAAAGTCTCACGGTTTCAAGGCGCCCATCTTCAGTCAGATCATGCAGGCTTTCCGCGGGAAGTCCTTTTTTGCCGTACTTTATGATCTTTTCGGGATTTCCGTCTCCGTTTTCATCAACTGTTCTTTTAACCGGGCGCCCGTTTTTGTAGGTGTCACTGATGTCAAAGCCGCCGTCGTCATCCGTGTCTTTTTCAACCCGTGATATCTCGCCGTTTTCAAAGTGATACACGGTGTCGAATGATCCGCTGGCGGTGGTATCTTTTCTGCTTTTAACCGGGTTTCCTTCCGTATCGAATGTTGTGACCTGATAGACCGTGCCGGAAGGACCGGTCCTTTCCTGGCGCTTCACGGTTTCATTATCAAGATAATCCTTTACATCGATGTTCCCGTCAAAGTCAGTATCACGCTCGATCCGTATCACGGCTCCGTTTTCATAAAACTGGAACCGGTCCATGTCCCCGTCCCGGTTGCTGTCGATTTCAAGTTTTTCGATTTTCCCGTTGTCATTGAAAACCGCGATCCGGTCAACCTTTCCGTCATTATCCGTATCCTTTTCCACCCTTTCTGCAAATGCCGGCGACATGGCGGCCAGGACAAACACCATCATGAGTGTCGTGATGCGTTTTCCAGCCGGTTGCCCGGATCTTTTTCGAAATCTGTTCATATTTGTTTTGCTCCAAATCACCAAATAAAAAAGCCACGAAGATACTGAAGCTTGCCGCTTCAAAAACCTTCGTGGCTTTTTTAAGGTGACCCGTATTGTATTTCAGGCGGTGTTTATCACCTGCAACCGCCCGGTTGATGTTTCAATGACTGCTTATGTTTTTTTCACGGATAACTTTTGCCTATCCGTTTTATTCATGTCGAAAAATCGGCCCGTCTTCATGACGGGTTTTGACTCAAATTTATACGTACCCGGTAAAACCGTGTCAACCCTTTTTTTATCTTCTGATCATAATATCTTCCGGGTTTATACCTTTCGTGCAATTTCCGCAACAAGTGCGGGCCCGCCGTTTTCGTCAACCGCGGCCACCGCGGTGTACCCCTCGAATTTTCCCACGGACCCGTCCGGGTAGTTCACCTGGCTGACATTGGAAATGTTTTTACCCGTCTCGAATGTTTTAAGTGTATGACAATTTTCACACGGTGTATCCCTGTCCATGTAAACCCTGTAGCATTTTTCATGCAGTGGAGGGAGCAAAGCGGCTTCACGAGCTTTTTCATTAGCCCATACGATGTTGAGGTCTTTATCCAGAACAATAATGACTTCAGGCAGAATATCGGTTATTTTTTCAAAATTTATTCTAGGTTCCAACGTATTATCCTCCAATATGATTTCAAATACCTGAACATAATACGAATCTAAGCTATAATCAACCTCCTGTATACAGTGTGGACTGCAGTGGACATCCCATATGCGAGCTGTTTAAAAAAAATACTTGACAAAAACGAGCCGACAATCTATTTGGTATATCGAATTAAGTTAGGGTTGCCTAATAAAGCTGGATCTCTAATCATCTTTAAAGATTTTATCCGGCTGGCGGTATTTTTTTGAACCAATTATCAGAAATGTCTGAAAAAATAAGGAGTACAGAATATGAAGCACTATAACTCAGGTGGAAACCTTTCTTTGAACGACCGGATCAAGGAGCTGGCGCGGGAAATCAATATGCAGTCCCGCCTTATCAGCTCAATAGTGGAGCAAGGCCGGCACGGGGCGGCAGAAAAAAATCCTGGTACCGTTTTTACCCCACATCCGGATCCAAGAAAAGCCGATCTTGAAGAAGCGGTCAAAGAGGCCGTCAATGTGCTGGAACAAAGCAGGAAATCCTTTAAATCCAAACAACTGGCAGATTTGCGGAAAAAACTGAACAGAATACTGCTTGATTCGGATACGCCGGTTTAGACCGTTGCCATCGAATTAAATGTATTCAGAGACAGAGACAAAGGAGGAAATCATCATGGAACTTATCAGCAGGCAAAAACAGCCGGAAAAAAATAAGTCAGACAACGGCATTGAAAACAACCCGCCGCTGCCCGTTCGCTTGAGATTCTGGGAGGTTGACTGCTTTTTCAAGTGTCCGGTCATCGGTATGTGCCTTACATTTTCAGAGCAGAAGAAGTTATTGAAAAAATCCGGATTCTCCTATAAAAACGCAAGCCCGTTTGACATTCATGAAAAGCTGGTGGCAAGTGCCCAAAGTGAAAACCCGCTTTCAAAGCGCATCGACGAATTGGTTGACAGGAAGTACGGCAAACTGGCCCAAGCACTTCTCATGCTCGAAGAGAATGAATTCATGGCAAAGTTTGAATCCGCATTTGAAAAAGGAGATATCACAGAAATCTACTGGGCTGCGGCAGTCCATCCATCCCTTTGTTTTGAGTTTAAAAGGCAGATCGTCGGCAGGGTTCACATGACCATGCACAGGAACAGTGAAGAGAACCTGAAAATTAAACTGAAACTTGAAGCCCGGGAAACCGAACTGGAACGAACCGGTGAAGAAGCCAAAACCGCCAGGCAGTACGGCCGGAACCTTAAAAAAGAAAACCAGCGCCTGAAACAGGAAAACGCGGATATGGCCGCCGCCCTATCTGCCGCACGCAGCAAGAACCGCCGGCTTGAAGAGGAAATTTCAAGTATGTGCAGTCAAAGCTGTATGAAGGAGTTTGACAAGGAAAACCGCAAACTTAAAAACAAAGTTTCGACCCTGTCCGAGAAGCTCAAGCAAACACGGGAACAGCAGAGTGAACTTGAAAATGAAAACCGGGGACTGACTTTTGAGCTTGAACAGGTGCGCGCTTTAAACGATCGCCTGACCGGAGAGATCCGTGAGGTTACCGAAGAGCTGGCGTCTTTGAGCCGGTGTGATTCTTCATGTCCCTCGTATGATCTTTGTGAAAAACGCGTCCTGATTGTCGGCGGAATGACCAGGATGGAATCGTTGTACCGGCGGCTCATCAAAGAAAACGGCGGGGTACTGGAATACCACGACGGCTATATAAAACAAAGGGAGGGGGTTAAACAGCTTGAGTGCCGGCTTAAACGTTCCGATCTGGTGCTGTGCCCGGTAAACTGCAACAGCCACTCCGCCTGCTCCATAGTGAAAAACCTTGGCAAAAAACATGGAAAAACCGTACACATGCTGGCCCAATCCAGCTTAAGTTCGATCTCCCGGACGATCCGCGAAGAAATCAGCATGTCTGGAACGGTCAATTGAACTTTTACAAAAAGCGGGTAAACTGATTTTAAGGTAATTTATGGCGTTCTCAACTGAAACGATATGGTCGGATCTCTGTATGAAGATCCACCACATGACCACGGACTCTTTTGCCGCAGCGATTCCGGATGGCCGGGAAAATGATAATAATGACAGCTTTAGACTTGTTTTCTGCCTGAACGGCCTAATACAGGTACGGTTTCATTTAAAGGGTCGGGTCCGTGAAAAACAGATCCCGGAAGGATATTTTGATCTGCATGATACACTTGCCGATTGCCGTCTGGAATACTGTGCTCAAACAAAGGCTGAGGCTCTGCTTGTTAGCGTTTCCCGGCACCGGCTGATGCATTTCATCGCGGATCAAGCCCTTTGCCGGGAATTTAATGAAGTAGTGGAGCGGGCGGCCGGCAAGGACAGGATAATCCAAATAACCCCGGCGGTGGACAGACTTGTTCGCCAGATAATTCACCCCATTTGCCCAGGTTGCGGGGTTCACCTGTTTTACCTTGCCAAAATCCTGGAACTTGTAAGCACTTTATTGCCTTCCGCGCGGCCCGTCCCCGATGTCCATTCCCCTGGTGACATAAGTTTGACCGACCGGCATATAGTGGAACAGACCATGGCACGCCTGGAGGGCTGCATGGATAATCCACCGTCGATCAAGGAACTTGCCGTTCAAGCGGGGGTCAGCACTTCAAAGTTTAAACAGCTGTTTCCAAAAGCCTGCGGCATGACACCCTATGAATACCTGCGTAAAATCCGCATGGAAAAGGCACTGTACCTGTTATGCCAAGGAAGGATGAATGTAACCGAGGCCGCCTATGAGGTGGGATACGAGAGCATCAGCCATTTCAGCAAAGTTTTTTTCAAGTTTCACGGCATCAAGCCTTCTGTTGTGCGGCGCACCGGTTTTTCCCAATAAAATCGGGCATTCAAGGCAAAGTCCTCTTTCACCTGACAAACCAATGTAAAGCCTCCTGACCCGGCGGCTGCAGCAACCAACGAGTTTATATTTTAATTTCTTTTTTCTTCAAGTGGTTATTGCCGACGCCCTGTGGCTGGGGACGGAAGCAATTCCCGCTATAATGGCTTTCACCGCCAAATTTTCGGCTTGGACCGTTAGCCGGATCAATATTTTTTTATTATCCTAACTTCCTTAGTTGAGTCGAATAAAAAGCATGTATTTACGCACGAACTAGGAGGCAGTTTAAAATGGGAAAAGCAAAAAGACGGTTTTTTCGACTGGGAGCGGGAGTTCTGATACTGTTTCTGGCGGTTTGCGGCCCGGCCGCGGCGGCGGAACAAAATCCCGTAGCCACAGAAGATGTCGTGGTCACGGCCACCAAAACCGGCCATCGGCTGGAAGATGTGCCGGTTCCCACGGAAGTGATCACTCGCAAGGAAATTGAAAACCGGCAGGCAAAGACTTTGCAGGAAGCCCTGAACGGAATATCCGGCCTTAACGTGACTATGGACGGAGGCAGCTGGGGGAATAAAGGAAAGGTCAGCATCCGGGGCCTGGAGTCCAAGCATGTCCTGGTATTGGTGGACGGTCACCGTGTTTACGGCGGCCATTCCGCATCCGTGGACTTGCAGTCTTATCCGACAGCCATGATTGAGCGGATAGAGGTGGTGAAGGGCCCGGGATCCGCACTGTACGGGAGTGAAGCCATGGGCGGGGTGATCAATATCATAACACGGAAAGCGGAAGAAAAAACCCGGTTTACCGCATCAGCTGCTGCAGGCAGCCGGGACCGGCGGGTCATGGAAGCGGTGGGAAGCTTCAAAGGCAAAAGAGCAGGCTCTCTGCTCAACTATACATATAAACATTCGGACGGTGTGGAGGCAAAGCTGGACGAGTACAAAGAACAAGCCTTGCAGGGGACACTGGATTATGAATTGTCACCCCGTTCCGAAATCAGTCTGAAACCTTACTTTTCAGAACACACGATCGATTATGAAAACCGTATCCAGCAGCGCATCGGTTTGAATCCTTCATGGCGTTGGGAACCGGATGATTTGTCCACTTTCCAGGCAGCGGGGTCCTGGTTCAGCTATGACCATGAAAGCGAAGATGAGGAAACCGGTGAAACAGATACCGATTATACCCATGATGTGTATGAACTGGAATTGAACTACAGCCGGCTGGTCTTTGGCCGCCACCTTGTGACGACTGGTTCTCACCTGGAGCTTGAAGAGCGGGACGACCAGGCAAAGGGATATGATGCGGATGAGCAGGTGTTGAGCTTTTTCGTTTCCGATGAAATCGATCTTGCCCCCTTTGTGTTGGTTATGGGTGCACGCCTTGACGATCATGACCAATGGGGAACCGAAGTCGCCCCTAAACTCAATATCTCCTGGCGTGCAACAGATTCTGTCAAGCTTCACGGCTCGGTCGGACGAGGCTTCAACGCACCGACCCTGAGCAAGCTTTACGGTCAGTGGCGCATGGGGCCGTTTCTGGTTCAGCCCAACCCGGATCTGAAGCCGGAAGAGTCTGTGGGGTACGAAATCGGGGCCGAATGGCAGGCGACAAGCCGGCTTACGCTGTCTGCCGCTCTTTTCCAGAACGATGTGGACAAACTGATCGTTTCGAAAACCCGGCGCAGCGGGCCCCCTCCGTGGGACCTGGTCTGGGAAAATGTTGATGAAGCCCGGACCCGGGGTGTGGAGGCAGGTGTCGAGATTAAACTCTTTGAAAACTGGACTGCGGATGTCGCATATACGTATCTGGACACCGAAAACCGGATCACCGGCAATGAACTTGAAGAACGTCCCAATCACAGGATCGACATAAGCATGGCAGGACGATGGCCCTC
>JAWLES010000067.1:0-10684 GCA_041685935.1 Desulfobacteraceae bacterium
ATGTCGAGAATATCCGAGTCCGGCCGGAAAACTTTGTACATATCCGGTGAAGAATCGGTTCAGCAGATTAAAATGCGCGGCAGAAGGCTTTCCTCGGTTGCAGGCAACATGTATGCGGCTGCAGAAACCGATCTTGAGACCATCCTTCAGATGGCGGAAAAAGATGCGTATGCCGCATTGGTCATTGATTCCATCCAGACCGTGTTCAATCCTGAAGTCTCGTCCACGCCAGGCAGTGTCACCCAGATCCGGGAGGCTGCCGTCAGGTTCATGAAGTTTGCCAAGGAAAAAGGTGTTCCTGTTTTCCTTGTGGGCCATGTCACCAAGGTCGGCGCCATTGCAGGCCCCAGGATCATGGAGCACATGGTTGATACCGTGCTGTACTTTGAGGGGGACAAGAGCCATGTGTTCAGGATACTCAGGGCGGTGAAAAACCGTTTCGGTTCCACCAACGAGATCGGTGTCTTTGAAATGAACGAAAAAGGCCTTGAACAGGTTCCCAACCCGTCTGCCGTATTTCTCTCCGAGCGCTTTCCCAATGCACCAGGATCAGTGGTTGCAGCCAGCATGGAAGGCACACGACCGATTCTTGTGGAAATACAGGGGCTTGCCAGCACATCAGGATTCGGCACACCCAGGAGGACCGTTCTCGGACTTGACCAGAACCGGGTGGCCCTGATTATGGCGGTCATGGAAAAAAGGCTCGGCATGAACATTTCCGGGCTTGATATTTTCATGAACGTCACCGGCGGGGTAAAAGTATCCGAACCTGCTGCAGACCTGGGGATTGCCGCAGCCCTTGCATCAAGCTTCCTGGACCGGCCTGTGAGTGAAAACGTCGCACTTGTGGGGGAGATCGGACTTACAGGCGAGATCCGGGCGGTCAGCCAGACCGAAGCAAGGATCAAGGAAATGGCCAAGATGGGCTTTACCTGGTGCATAGTGCCGGAAAACTCGAGGAAAAGACTGTCAAAGGTCGCTGATATCAGGCTGACCGGGGCGAATTTTTTAAAGGAAGTGATGGAGACCCTGTTTCAATGAAAAAAAGAGCCGGGAAAAAAGGAAAACCCCGAAACTGGGCGGACAGCCTGACCGAGCGTGCGAAAAAGGAGAACTACCCTGCCAGGTCGGTGTACAAACTCAAGGAAATACAGGCAAAATTCAAAGTGATCCGAAAGGGAGACACTGTTTTGGATCTGGGCTGTTCCCCCGGCTCCTGGCTCCTGTATGCCGCTGAAGCCGCAGGAGGCAAGGGAAAGGTTGTGGGTGTTGATCTCAAACCGGTGGCAATACCGGTTCCGGAAAATGCCTCTGTTGTTTGTGCGGATATTCATGATATAATGGAGGATTTGAATCATTATTCGGCAGACGGGTTCAGCGGGTTACTAAGTGACATGGCTCCGGACACCACCGGCAGAAAAGATGTGGATGCGGCCAGGTCATACGAGCTTTGCAAGGCTGCTTTGCACTGTGCCCGAACCCTGGTTGCGGAAAACGGATACTTTGTATGCAAAATTTTCCAGGGACAGGAATACAAGGAATTTGAAAAAAGGGTGAAGCTGACCTTCACCGAAACCAGAACTTTTAAGCCGGAAAGCTGCAGAAAATCAAGCAAAGAAATCTATATTATCGGAAAAGGAAAAATCAAGGAGGGCGAATAAATGGCAGGTCATAACAAGTGGTCTTCAATCAAACATAAAAAAGGAGCGGCAGACGCCAAAAGAGGCAAAATCTTCACCAAACTGATCAAGGAGATCACCGTTGCCGCCCGCATGGGCGGAGGAGATCCGGATACGAATCCCCGGCTCAGGCAGGCCGTTGCAGCCGCCAAAAACGAGAATATGCCCAAGGACAACCTGGAACGTGCCATCAAAAAAGGAACAGGTGAACTGGAGGGCACCAGCTATGAAGAGGTGACATACGAAGGATACGGTCCCGGAGGGGTTGCCGTTATGGTGGAATGCCTTACGGACAACAAGAACAGGGCTATCGCCGATATCCGCAACATTTTCAGCAAGGCAGGCGGAAATGTCGGTACTGACGGATGCGTATCCTGGATGTTTGATAAAAAAGGCCTGATCACGGTGAACAAATCTGATGCGGATGAAGAAACCCTCATGGAAACCACACTGGAAGCAGGTGCTGAAGACATTATGGACGAAGGGGAAACCTTCGACATTGTCACCCCTCCGGACGAGCTTGAAACTGTGAAAGAGGCTGTTGACAGGCTTTCCGTTCCGTATGATTTTGCCGAGGTCACCATGCTGCCCCAGAACCGGAAAGCCCTTGAAGGGAAAGAGGCTGAGCAGATGTGCAGGTTCATGGAGGCTCTGGATGACTGCGATGACGTACAGAAATTCTATTCCAACGCGGACATCCCTGACGAAGTTCTCAACACGATGTAAAACCGGGATTCAGGCCAGGTCCACCATGCGTTTAACAGCTTTGTAGGCCTTTTTCCTCACATCTTCCGGGACCTTCACCTCGCCTGACAGGTTTTCAAGGCAGCCCCTTAAGTTTGCAAGGCTTATCTTTTTCATATCGGTGCAGAACATTTTTTCCGAAGCCGGGAAAAAGCGCTTGTCCGGATAAGCCTTGGAAAGGGGATATAAAAGCCCGGTTTCGGTTCCCACGATAAATTCATCAGCCCGGGACTCACCTGCATATTTAATCATTCCCGAGGTGCTTTTAACTGCATCCGCCATGTCAATAACCTCGGGCGTACACTCAGGGTGGGCCATGAAAACCGCCCCGGGATGCTTCTTTTTGGACAAGAGAACGTCCTGGCGGCTCAGGGTATCATGATACGGGCAAAATCCCTCCCACAGGTGGATTTTCTTGTCCGTAAACCTTGCTGCATACCTGGCAAGATTCCTGTCCGGGGTCATCAGGATCTCATCTCCCGGAACACTCTCCACAACCCCTGTCACATTGGCGGAGGTGCAGCATATGTCTGATGCCGCTTTCACAGCAGCGCTTGAATTCACATACGTAATCACCGGGATATCACCAAGCTCTTTTTTTCTTTTTTCCAGGGACTCAGGGTCTATCATGTCCGCCATGGGACATCCCGCATCCGTAACCGGCAGCAGTACCTGTTTGTCCGGTGACAGTATTGATGCGCTTTCCGCCATGAAATGAACACCGCAGAAAACTATGACCTCGGCTTTGGTTTCAGCCGCCTTTATGCTCAGCTCTAAACTGTCCCCGACAAGATCCGATATGTCCTGGATTTCAGGGGGCTGGTAGTTATGGGCAAGGATGACGGCGTTTTTCTGTTCGGCAAGCTCCCGGATTCTCTCTTTCATGGCAAACCCTTATACGTTTTTACTGGTCCATCTGGATGACATCGACATTGTCCGGCATCTCAAAGTCAAACATGCCGCTGTCGAGATTCTTAAACTGTATATCGCTGAAAACAAGCTCAGTGGTATCCCCGTATGCGTTTGTGGTTACCACCTCTTTTATATAAAATGTCTCTTTCACAACCTTCACTGTAACAGAGTCAATCTCCGGTGTTGAAACCTTGGGGGTCAGCTTTAGCAGGAAATACTCGTCCGCGTTTTCCTGAATCTCAATGGCATACTTCTCCCGCACAAGGGAAATGTCCGAGAGGAAAGCGCCTCCTGCACCGGATTTGAAATACTTTTCCGCCCCTCCTTTAAGCACCTGGTTTTCAGCCGGCCTGTGGATCCAGAGGGTTTCCCCGTTAGTAATGATCCTGTGCTCGGTGGGTGAGGTGTAAACCCATTTCATTTTTCCCGGATGGCTGAAAAATGCCGTGCCCGAGGCTTCTTCGTCCACTTCAAGGGCTTTGAGCCGGGATATCTGCTCAAACTCGGCTGTAAAATCCGCACCTGCAAAACGTTTTTCAAGCCCGGTCAGCACACGGTCCTGTAAGGATTCGCTCTGCTCTGCATGGGTGATCCCGGCCATGGACACGAAAAAGAGTACACTTGTGAAGACAGCCGCAAAAACGATTTCCGTCCTATTCAATAAGTTTTTTAATATCTTTTCTTTCATCCTGAGCATACATCCTTCTGAGTTTTGGTTTCTCTATTTTCCCGGTGGGGTTTCTCGGTATTTTGTCAAAAAATATTTTCCTGGGGCGCTTGTACTTGGGGAGCTGCCTTGCAAACTCCATAACGTCCGGTCTTGTGAGCTCAAACCCGGACTTCACTTCTATGACTGCTGCAGGAACTTCTCCCAGTCTTTCTTCCGGGACACCTATCACCGCAACATCCTTGATCTCCTTGTGCTGAATCAGAAAATTTTCGATCTCAACCGGAAAAATATTCTCTCCCCCGTAGATGATCACATCCTTTTTCCGATCCACCAGCCAGATGTATCCCTTATGGTCGTATCTGGCCATGTCACCGGTATGCAGCCACCCGTCCCTGATGGTTTTTTCGGTTTCCTCCGGGTTTTTGTAGTATTCCTTCATCACTCCAGGCCCCTTGACGATCAGTTCACCGGTTTCTCCGCCCGGAAGAGTGTTGCCCTTCTTGTCCACCACATGCACTTCCCAGTCAAACCCGGGAACTCCAATGGGACCGACATGGTCCATGTTCTCAATTCCCAGATGCAAGCAGCCCGGGCCAGTGGTTTCGGTGAGACCGTAGTTGGTGTCGTAGGACTGACCGGGAAAGTAGCCCAACCAGGATTTGATTAATGACGGCGGCACCGGCTGAGCCCCTGCGTGCATGAGCCGCCACTGGTCAAGCTTGTATTCCAGAAGATCCACCCGGCCGCTCTCAACTGCTATAATTATGTCATGGGCCCAGGGCACGAGAAGCCATGCAATGGTTGCCTGCTCCTCGGATACCGCCTCGAGTATCCATTCAGGCTTGATGCCCCTTAACAGGACACATTTGCCGCCCACAATAAAACTGCCGAACCAGTGCATTTTAGCACCGGTATGATAAAGCGGCGGGATGCACAGGAACACGTCCTCATGGGTCTGTCCGTGGTGGTTGTTTTCCACATAACAGGCATGTTCAAGGTTCCTGTGGGTCAAAAGGACCGCCTTTGGAATTCCGGTGGTTCCGGAGGTAAAATAGAGAGCAGCCTCGTCTTCTATACGGATCTCCACGCCAGGCGGGGGGGTTGAGGGCATATCCTTTATAAACGTATCATAGTGCAGCGCCCATTCCGGGCACTTATCAGCCTGTCCCACGAAAATAAAAGTCTGCACGAACCTGTCAAGATCCTGCCTGATCTCTTCGATCCTCTCTATGAACTCTTCACCGAAAACAAACACCTTTGCTTCGGCCACCTCTGAGCAGCGCAGGATTTTTGAGGATTCAAACCGGAAATTCAGCGGCGCAACCCAGCACCCGGCACCCAGTATACCAAAGTAGACAGGAAGCCATTCCAGGCAGTTGGTCATCAGTTGAACCACCTTGTCATTCTTTCCCATTCCGAGTTTTTCAAGGGCGTTTGCAAAACGGTTGGACTCGGTGTAAAAATCCTCCCAGGTTATTGACCGCCTTGTGCCGTCGGCAGGGGATCTTTCCACCAATGCGGTTTCCTTTGGGTATCGCCTGGAGTTTCTTGCCAGTATTTCAGTAATAATCATCCGTCTTTATCCGGTTTCTATATAAAAAATCCTGTTGCGTCAACAATATATAGCGCAACAGGATTTTTATCAACAGATTTTAAAACCTTAAAGGCTTACTTGTTTTTGTCAACCTCTTCAAAATCCGCATCCACAACATCCTCATCCTGTCCTGCGGAGCCTGACTGCTCGCCGCCCGCAGCCTGCTGTGAACCGTCACCCGCAGCCTGCTGGTACATCACTTCAGCAAGTTTGTGGGATACCTGGGTCAGCTCATCACTCTTCTGTTTAATCGCATCCTTGTCATCGGTATCCTTAACCTTCCTGAGCTCTTCAACAGCATTTTCTATTTTGCTCTTGGTCTCGGCATCAACTTTTTCCCCGTGCTCTTTGAGGGTCTTTTCCGTCTGGTCGATCAAAGATTCAGCCGTATTTCTGGCATCCACAAGCTCTTTTTTCTTTTTGTCCTCTTCGGCATGGACCTCGGCATCCTTGACCATCTGTTCGATTTCATCCTCGGTAAGTCCGCTTGCAGCAGTGATCCTGATGGACTGCTCCTTGCCGGTTGCCTTGTCCTTGGCTGACACATTCACGATGCCGTTGGCATCTATATCAAAGGTAACCTCGATCTGCGGGGTTCCCCTGGGTGCCGGCGGGATATCGGTCAGTTCGAACTGTCCGAGCGTCTTGTTGTCCGCCGCCATTTCACGCTCTCCCTGGAGCACGTGAATGGAGACTGCAGGCTGGTTGTCCGCCGCGGTGGAGAATACCTGGCTCTTCTTTGTGGGAATGGTGGTATTCTTTTCAATGAGCTTGGTCATAACTCCGCCCAGGGTCTCAATACCGAGGGAAAGCGGGGTCACGTCGAGGAGCAGAACGTCGTTAACATCGCCCTGGAGAACACCCGCCTGGATGGCGGCACCCATGGCAACAACTTCGTCCGGGTTTACTCCCTTGTGCGGTTTCTTGCCGAAAATCTTTTCAACTCTCTCCTGTACTGCAGGCATACGGGTCATGCCCCCGACCAGAACCACCTCTTTGATTTCGCCTGCATCAAGGCCCGCTTCCTTTAATGCGGTCCTGCAGGGGCCTTCAAGGTTATCAAGCAGATCGCTGACAAGGGATTCCAGCTTGGCCCGGGTCAACTTCACATCAAGATGCTTGGGACCGGCTGCGTCAGCTGTGATAAAAGGCAGATTGATGTTGGTTTCGACAGCATTGGAAAGTTCCATCTTGGCTTTTTCAGCTGCCTCTTTCAGCCGCTGCAGCGCCATTTTGTCGTTCCTGATATCAATCCCCTGGTCTTTTTTGAATTCCTCTGCAACATAATCAATGACCCTCAGATCGAAATCCTCTCCACCGAGGTGAGTGTCACCGGATGTCGCCTTGACTTCAAAAACCCCGTCTCCGATCTCAAGCACGGATACGTCGAAAGTTCCGCCTCCCAGGTCGAATACCGCGATTTTTTCGTCGTGCTTTTTATCCAGTCCGTAGGCAAGGGAAGCTGCGGTCGGCTCGTTGATGATCCTTTTGACATCGAGCCCGGCGATCTTTCCCGCATCCTTTGTGGCCTGGCGCTGGCTGTCGTTAAAATAGGCCGGAACCGTGATAACCGCCTCTTTCACTTCCGTGCCGAGGTACTCTTCGGCAGTCTTCTTGATATTTGCCAGAATAAAAGAGGAAATTTCAGCAGGGCTGTGCTGTTTTCCCCTCAGGTTGATGCGTGTATCCCCGTTGGAAGCCTCCTCGATTTTGTAGGGAAGGATCTTGATGTCGTTCTGGACCTCCTTGGAATTGAATTTTCGCCCGACAAGCCTTTTAACACCGAAAACGGTATTTTCAGGGTTCGTGATCGCCTGTCTCTTCGCGGTCTGGCCCACAAGGCGGTCTCCGCCCTCGGTTATAGCCACAACCGACGGTGTGGTCCTTCCCCCTTCGGGGTTGGTTATGATCTTTGACTCGCCACCGGTTTCCATAACCGCAACACATGAATTCGTCGTTCCTAGATCGATTCCGATTATCTTACTCATAAATATTCCTCCAAAACATATCTGTTAGTTGTTTTTTTTATTATCTTTGTTATTTTCGCTCTGTTTCGACACCACAACCATGGACGGCCGGATGAGCCTGTCATGCATGACGTATCCTTTTTGCAGTTCGCGGACCACTGTATTCTCCGGATGGTCGTCGGTCTCTTCCTGGGTCACGGCCTGATGATATTCAGGGTCAAACGGTTCACCCTCAGCCTTGACCGGCTCCACACTGAAGGACTTCAACAGTTTCAGAATTTCCTCGTGTGTCATTTTGATGCCGTCAAGAAGTCCTTTGCTTTCACCACCCGCATCAGTATCAGCAGTTGAGATGGCGCGTTCCAGATTGTCTATAACCGTCAGAAGCTGTTTGAGAAGCGATTCATTTGCGTATTTCTTGAACTGGCTTAACTCCTTTTCCATACGCTTTTTATAATTTTCAAGCTCCGCGCTCAGTCTCAGAACCCGCTCTTTTTCCTTTTCAAGTTGCGCTGTCAGCTCATTGACACCGGGCTCTTTCCTAGACGATTCAGAACCTTTCTCTCCTTTTGCCTGACCCTGCTCAGGCGTTTCCATGGTCTGCGTGCTTTCCATTTCTTCGTCTTTGACCTCTTCCTGTGTAGTTTTTTGGTCTTTTCCAGCCAACTTTTGTCTCCCGGTAGTTTTTATTTTGGTTATTCAAGTTCTTTATGTGCTGAAAAAATAAGAACATTTACCGGTATGTCAAGATGAAAAAGGGGGGATTTTAATAAAGAGGGGGTTCCGGCTGAAGGGAAAAGAGGATTCCATTGCATGGCCGGGATCGATCCATGACACGGAAAGAGTCACTTATCGCTGCTTCCTTCCGGACCTGACGAGGTTCGCGATCTTCCGTTACATGGCGACCGACCAGAATAATTCCTCCAGCCCGACAGCCGGAACCTGATTTTATACCGCAAACAAAATCATTTTTCAATAAAAAATATAAGGACATCCGAAACAATTCGGAGATAACCTGAAAATTGTTCAAGTGCTTGATATGCGTCCGGGTTCATGGTATCTATATATGATCCGATAATTTTGTAAAAATGTGCAGGAGAATAAAATGAGTGAAATCATTAAAAACGGCAATGATGTGGTTATTAAGCCAGGCATTGATGTGGTCGCCTCCATGGCGGAGGATTTCAGGAACGAACTGGCATCGGCATCTGAGGAAACCGACGGTACCGTTACCATTGACCTTGCCGGAGTGGACATGGTGGACTCCGTGGGTATCGGGGTGATTATCGCCACACACAACAGTCTTTCCCAGGCCGGAAGAAAGCTTAAAGTCACAAATGTCAACAGCGACATTTACGGACTTTTCACCACCATGCGCCTCAACAGAAGATTTGATATCGAAAAGAGCGAATAGTTGGCTTCACAAAGGACCGCAGCAAGGATGCCCATGAAAAGATCCGTTATATACGCAGCCTGCCTCGCCCTTTTCTTAACCGCCTTTGTCACCGGCTGTGAAAAAGAGTCGGAAAAGAAGAATAAAGCATTCGAGGGAGTCGGCCGGCTGATCTCCGACAGAAACAAGGCAAGGTATGACGCTGCCGAACAGCAGAGCTCCGGGGACGGATCTGCCTCCCGGACCGAAAAGGCGCCCCCGTCCACACTTTACCAGGAAAGTGTCGAAATCGTCAGCACATCATCAAAACGCACACTCGGCAAAGGTGTGGCGTATCTGGACAAAGAGGGAAAAATCGTCTATATAAAGATAAAAAAACAGTAGAAAGCAGGAAGGGTTACTCTTTTTTTGAGGCGCCCGGAAGATCCTGGAGCCTTGAAATTGCATCCTCCTGCTCCCTGATTCTTTTTTCGAGCTCCTCTTTTGTCTTTTCATACTCTTCTATGGTAGCCTCATACTCCTTCATTTTAATCCTGGCTTCATAAAGTGCATTGGTGTCATCATCGTGCTGTCCCTGGAGAATAAGTTTTCTTTTCTGGAGCTGGGCCAGCTTTTTTTTGTACTTGCTTATGACGTTCATGTACTTTTTTGTGACTTTTTTTTCAACCGACTTGGTGAGAGAATGGGTCATGGTCATATTTAAAAGCTCCGCCACAAGCGCTATGATGGTGGCGTAAATAAACCCGTCGGCCTGCATGAAATATATGATGGCAGCCACGGCGATAGCGGTAAAAAAAACCATGCCCGCTATTCAGCGATATCAATTATGGATCCGGCCATTTCATCCATTGTCTTAAATGCTTCCGCATTGGCGTCAAGGCCGTTTTGGGTTACAATCATCGACGACATCTCCTCGGCAATGTCCACGTTGGAAAGCTCTTCTCCGTAAAGGTTCAGCACCCCCGGAGTTTCGATCCTGCTGAGGCTGACCGTCACTCCCTGCATGTCCGCCTGCTCGTTCATCAGCACCCTGGACTTCTTGTACTCGACAGAGAGGCTGTTGGCAACGTTATTTGCGGTGGACGCCATTTTGGTGCCGAACCCCTTGATTGCGGAAACGGATGCACCCACTCCCTGCACCGTCATATACCCTCCTCCTGAATCGTGGTTTTACTGCAACATACTTGATTATACTATCGGCCTTTCGATTTCACAAGCTAAATATAAAATCAAAAAACAATCAAAAACACACCCACGCGGATAAGAACCTCCGGACCCTTTTTCCGGTTCTCACAACCGGATCTCACAATCCTGAAAGCCTATTTAACCGGTATATCTGAAATGCTTATCGGATTTGGTCGGGGCGGAGAGATTCGAACTCCCGACATCCTGCTCCCAAAGCAGGCGCGCTACCAGACTGCGCTACGCCCCGTGAACGGCATAGCATCAATATCATTTTCCGTTCCTGATTGCAAGAGCAATTCACTGATATTTTTCCGGATCAAATTTCTTTCCCCCTGCTGATTCCTTTCTTGACACATCAGCGCAAAACATTATAAATAAAGAATCCTAATTGAATTAAAAAAGGAGTACAACATGTTCGGTCTTGGAATGCCTGAAATTCTTCTGATACTTGCGCTTGCCCTTATCGTGATCGGGCCTAAACGGCTGCCGGATCTGGCAAAAACCCTGGGGAAAGCAATGGGAGAATTCAAGCGGGCAACA
>JAWLES010000067.1:10784-11975 GCA_041685935.1 Desulfobacteraceae bacterium
GACAGGCTTGTTTACTCCTTCATATCAGTGGGAGTCGGATTTGTTGCCTGCTACTTTTTTAAGGAGAGGCTGTTCAAAATTCTCACCGCCCCGCTTGTCTCAGCCATGGGCGAAGATGCCAGAATGATTTTCACCGGACTGCCGGAAGCCTTCTTCACATACCTGAAGGTTTCGCTGCTCGGCGGGATCGTGCTTGCCACACCGGTTCTTTTTTACCAGTTCTGGATGTTCGTATCCCCCGGCCTTTACAGAAAAGAAAAAAAATTTCTGATCCCGGTAATTTTCCTGTCACTGGTATTTTTTGCCACAGGCTCTCTTTTCGGGTATTTCATCGTGTTCCCGTACGGGTTCAAGTTCTTTCTGGGATTCGCCAACGACACCATCCAGGCCATGCCGTCCATGAAAGAATACCTGAGCTTTGCAGCCAAAATGCTGCTGGCTTTCGGGCTGGTGTTCGAACTTCCGCTCGTGTTGACCTTCATGGCGCGGATGGGGCTGGTGACCGTGGATTTTTTAAAGAAAAACAGGAAATACGCTCTACTGCTTTTTTTCGGAGGCTCCGCACTGATAACTCCCCCTGACGTGATAACTCAGACCATGATGGCCATTCCCCTGATGATTCTCTATGAAATCAGTATCCTCGGTGCGAAAGTATTTCAGAAAAAACCTCCTGCAGACGATGATGAACCTGTAGAGGAAACGGACAAAGGGGAACAGGAAAACACAGATACTCCTTGACACCGAAAGCGCATTTATTGTAATTAGTACGGTAAAAGAAAAGAACCGGTTCTGAAACAGCGCCGGTTACAAAGTGATAAACCGATGTAATTGTTAACAATGAAAGGAGTTGAAAGTACTATGAACAAAAAATTCTTAATTCTGATGGCGGTTGCGGGCATGGCCTTCCTTTTTGCTGCCACGGGCCTTTATGCGGGAACGGAGGTAAAAGACACCTTCACCATAGAAACCGATGAATACGAGCAGCGCAGAAAGACACCGGTGGAATTCACCCACAAGAAACACACCGAAGAGTATGACATTTCCTGTGGCGAGTGCCACCATGATGATGACGGACAGCCCCTGACCGACCTGAAGATGGGGGACGATGTCCAGAAATGCGTTGAATGCCACGATAAACTCAAGGGCGAAAGAACCGATATCATGGTTCTTGAAAATGCCATGCACGAAAGC
>JAWLES010000068.1:0-11951 GCA_041685935.1 Desulfobacteraceae bacterium
GCCGGTTACCATCTGCTGGACCAGAAATCTTTCAACCTTTCCGCCGGAGTTATCCTCCATATCCATGGCTGCCTGTTTCACAGCCTTCCTGTTTGACAGGCCCACCCGTACGAGCCCCTTCTCGGTTTTATGGGAAGAGTCTGCAGATATCCCTTTAAGTACGACCGGAAACCCGGTTTCAGCCGCTTTCAGTGCCGCTTGCTCCGGGGAAGCAGCAGTTTGCTCCTCTACCACGTTGACTCCGTATCTCTTCAGAACCGCTTTTGCATCATCCTCCAGAATCAGATTGTTTCCCGAATCAACACTTTTTTTAATCACATCCCTGATAAACTCATCACCCTTCATGGCATAACTCCCCTGAAAACCGTTTTGCATATGTTGTCACAGATAAGGTCCACATCTATAGATCTTTCAAAAATGATATCCCCGAGGCAGGAGTGCTCTATGGCCCCCAGTATCTCCTTTGTCAGGATTTCAGGCTTGATGTCCCGCCTTATCTCTCCCTTTTCCATGCCCTGCTCTATAATCTTCACGATGGTCTGATAATATTTCTTCACCAGCTCATACGCCCTGCTTTTGTAATAATCAGGGGAGCTTCTTACCTCCAGAAGCAGTATTCTTGCAAAAACCCTGTTTTCCGACCAGGACTCTATATTGGTTCGAATAATGACTTCGAGCTTTTCAGTGCTGCTCTCCCTGGTGGCCACCTCTGTTTTGATATACTCCCGGAATGCGTCGAAATACTCTTCAAGCACCGTGTAAAGAAGGTCCCGTTTATCCTTGAAGTATTTATAAATCAGCCCCTCAGTCACCCCTGCCTGAAAAGCTATTTCAGCAGTGGTGATGGAATGGAAATCCTTCTGCTTGATAAGGTCCGACAGGGCTTTCATGATTTTAATCCGCCCTGGCGGACCGTTTTTTTTCTCTTTCATTTGCGTTTCCCTGCAGGTATAATGAGTATTCATCGAAATTTGCAAATTATCCGCTATAGTAAGTAAAACTTACTTACTTTTTCCGCTTCTGTCAACTCAAGTTTTTTTATCCTGTTTCAGTCAAGCCTGCTGAATGCCCGCTTGAATTAAAGGTTGACTTTTGCAGACGAAACCGGTTATGCTTACCGGGAAAATATCACTGGGGGTGCCGGAAACGGCTGAGATGAGACGCGGTCTCAATCCCTTTGAACCTGATACGGGTAATACCGGCGGAGGGAAGTGGACATTAAATGCAATTCTCAGCAACAAATCCTTTACCAACCCATTTCTGTTCCCATAACCGGTATTCCGTTATAAAAAAACGCGGACGCGGTTCGATATTCCGGGCTTTAAAGCCTTAAATCGAAACCTGTTCTCTGCCGGAGAAGTTTATGGAGTTATTTGTTAACGGAGAATCGGTCAAAACAGAGTGTTCAACCATTGAACAACTCATTTCGAGCTTGGGATTCTCCCCTGATTCAGTTGTTGCAGAGGTGAATCTTAAAATCGTGAAAAAGGAAAACCTGGCCGGGACGAGGCTGAAAGAAGGCGACCGGATAGAGCTTGTGAATTTTGTGGGGGGCGGATAGATGGAAGACTTTCTGAGGATAGGAAACATAAGATTTTCAAGCCGCCTTTTAACAGGGACGGGAAAGTTTTCATCCCTTGATCACATTCCCCAAGTTCTTGAAAAAAGCGGCTCTGAAATGATCACGGTTGCCCTTAGAAGGGTGGACCGCCATGGGAAGAACCGGAATATTCTCGAATATATCCCTGAAACCGTTACCCTGCTTCCCAACACATCAGGGGCAAGGTCGGCTCAAGAGGCGGTCAGGATTGCCGAACTCGCCCGGGCCGGAGGTTGCGGCGATTTTATCAAAATAGAGGTAATCCGGGATATGAAGTATCTTATGCCTGACAATGCCGAAACCGTGAAAGCCACCCGGATGCTTGCCGAACGCGGCTTCATTGTCCTGCCGTACATGACCCCGGACCCGTCAGCGGCTCAACAGCTTGAACAGGCCGGGGCGGCAGCGGTGATGCCGCTGGGCTCACCCATAGGTTCCAACCGGGGGCTTGAAACAAAAGAGATGATCAGGATCATCATTGAGATGAGCCATGTACCGGTGATTGTTGACGCAGGCATCGGAAGGCCTTCCCATGCCGCCATGGCAATGGAGATGGGTGCTGATGCCGTGCTGGTGAACACTGCCATTGCCACAAGCGGTGACCCCGCAGCCATGGCAGAGGCTTTCTCCCTGGCTGTCAGGGCCGGAAGAAATGCGTTTTTACAAAGCATGCCGGCAAAACTTGCCAATGCAAGCGCTTCATCACCTCTGACCGGATTTCTGGACTGATACCATGACATTTTTTAACACCATAAAGGAATTTGAATCATTCAACCCTGATGAACACTTCAGCCGTGTCACCGACCGGGACATCCTGGAATCGATTCAAAAAGAAAAACTCGGGATATCTGATTTTCTGAACCTGATCTCACCCGAGGCTGAAAATTTTCTTGAACCCATGGCAGCCAGGGCAAGGGAGACAACCATCCAATACTTCGGCAGGGTAATTCAGCTTTTCGCTCCCCTGTACATCTCGGATTTCTGTACCAACCGGTGCACCTACTGCGGGTTTAACATCCACAACCGGTTTAAGCGAAAAAAGCTCACCTCCGAACAGATCGACAAGCAGGCAGGGATAATCAAAAAATCCGGTATCAGGCATATCCTTGTTCTCACAGGCGAAGACCCTGTCAACTCGTCTGTTTCATATCTTGAACAGGCTGTGGAGGTTCTTTCACATCATTTCGCATCCATCGGCCTTGAGGTCTATCCAATGGACACACCTGATTACGAAAAGCTTGTTGCCGCCGGGGCGGATTCCCTGACCGTGTACCAGGAGGTTTATGACCGGGACATATACCGCAGGGTCCATCCGGCAGGGAGGAAATCCGATTACCCCTACAGGCTTTCTACCCCTGAGCGTGCATGCAGGGCAGGATTCAGGTCTGTAAACATAGGCGCCCTTTTCGGCCTTGCCCCTGTTCGCACGGAAGCCTTTTTCACCGGACTTCATGCAAAATACCTTGAAGACCGCTACCCGGAAGTGGAGATATCGGTTTCTCTTCCCAGGATGACAAAGGCTTGCGGGTGTGAAGCTCCGGCCTGCCCACTGGGTGACAAAACCTTTGTCCAGTTCATGACCGCATTGCGCCTTTTTCTGCCCAAGGCAGGTATCACCGTTTCAACAAGGGAGCCGGCCCGTTTGAGGGACAGGCTGGTTCACCTGGGAGCCACCCGTCTGTCCGCAGGGTCCAAAACTCAAGTGGGGGGTTACTCCCGGGAGGAAACAAGCGAAACGCCCCAGTTTGAAACCACGGACACAAGAAGTGTGGATCAGGTGGAGGAGATGATTCTGCAAAGCGGATATCAGCCGGTGTTCAAGGACTGGGAACCCCTGGAGGCTGCCCCGTGATCAGGATAGGAATAGCAGGTGCCGGCGGAATCGGCTCCAATGTAGCTGCAGCCCTGGCCCGGTCAGGAGCGGAGGAGCTTAGAATCGCGGACTTCGACAGGGTGGAGGCTTCAAATCTCGACAGACAGTTCTACACCGCTGACCAGGTGGGAAATCTTAAAACCGGGATGCTGAAAAACAACCTTGTCCGCATCAACCCTGCACTCAATGTGGAGTGCCTGGACACAAAAATTGACTGCTCCAATTCCGCTTTGCTGTTTGATGACTGTTCATGCGTTGTGGAAGGGATGGACACGCTTTCGGACAAGCGGATGTTTGTCGAAACCATGGCCCGGACAGGCAGGCACGTGGTGGCGGCTTCCGGAATCGCGGGCCCGAGTCTGCAGGGAATCCGGGTAAAACGGCTTGCCAACTGCCATATCGTCGGAGACTTTGAATCAGACGTGCAAAACCTCCCTGTAAACCCTGAAAAGGTCCTGGCTGTCTCCTTTATCATGGCAGGCATAATCATTCGAAAATTCAGTTTCAACCAGAAGAGGAATCATGAAAGGTAGCAGAGCACTGGACGCGTGCATCAACAGAGCCTCCGAAGGCTTACGTTTCCTTGAGGACACTGCCCGTTTCAGGCTCGGAGAAAAAGAATTAACTTCACAACTGAGAAGCCTGAGGCACATGATAAGGCAGTCCTTCAGGGAAAAAGAGCTTTCACTGACAGGTCACAGGGATGCCCGGGGCGATGTGGGCAGAATCGTCTCGGAAAACAGCCGGGATGACACGCGAAAAGATCTTAAAGATGCTTGCACAGCCAACTTTAAAAGGGCCCAGGAATCATTCAGGTCGATTGAGGAGTTTCTCAAGACAGAAGGGGAGTACCGGTTTGCCAAAAAAATCGAGTCACACCGCTTTTCCCTTTACACCCTGGAAAAACGGGTGCTCGATTTGCTGAGGCCTAAACTGCCGGGCGGCATTTACGGAATTCTGGGCGAACAGTTCTCCTGCGGCAGAACCAATGCCCGGACAGCCCGTGCCATGGCAGATGCGGGCATGGATATCATTCAGTACAGGGAAAAACTGAATTTCAAAACCAGAAAACAGATGTATGAAGAATGCAGGGAAATCAGAAAAATTACTAAAGATGCAGGCATCTTTTTTATTGTTAACGATTTCCCTGATATAGCCATCTCTGTGGGCGCGGACGGAATTCATTCCGGACAGGACGATCTGCCCGCACCTGAGCTTAAAAAACTTGCCCCGGACATGATGGTGGGGATATCCACCCATTCTCCGCAGCAGGCGGAAAAAGCTGTTGCACAGGGAGCTGACTACATCGGGGCGGGCCCTATATTCGCCACCGGGACCAAGGAGGACGTGTGCGATCCTGTGGGGCTCTCCTACCTGGAATACGTGGTCCGGAACATCAATATCCCGTTTGTGGCCATCGGCGGCATCAAGCTGCACAACCTGGAAGAGGTCCTGTCCAGGGGAGCCCGGACCATCTGTCTTGTCACCGAAATCACAGGTGCGGACAGCATCGGGGACAGAATAAGAGAAATAAGAAACCTATACAGGGAGCATACCGAATGACCGACTATACAACCCAGATGGATGCGGCATCAAGGGGAATCGTCACTCCGCAGATGAAAGAGATTCTGGACACCGAGCCCATATCGGAAACAGATCTTTTAAACGGTATTGCCGAAGGCCGCATTGCGGTTCCGGCCAATATTCATCACAAACACCTTGCCGCCAAAGGCATAGGCGCAGGTTTGAAAACAAAGGTTAACGTAAATCTCGGGATTTCCGAGGACAAGGGATCGTTTGAGTCTGAAATGCACAAGGCACAACTGGCAGCAGTGCACAAAGCAGATGCTCTCATGGACCTGAGCGTTTCAGGTAACACCCGGCGCTTCAGAAGGAGCCTTGTGGAACACTCCCCCCTGGTCATCGGCACCGTCCCGATCTACGACACCCTTACCCGGACGGGAAAACAGGTCAGGGACATTACCCTGGACGACTGGTTTGAAACCGTTGAAATGCATGCAAAGGACGGGGTGGATTTCGTGACGATCCATGCAGGCCTGACATCTGCATGTGTGGACACACTGAAAACAGACAGCCGCCTTGCCGGAATCGTGAGCAGGGGCGGGTCGATTCTTGCTGAATGGATGGTGAAGAACGGCCGTGAAAACCCGTTTTTTGAATACTTTGACAGGCTTTTGGACATCTGCCTTGAATACGATGTATGCATCAGCCTCGGAGACGGGCTGAGGCCCGGCGCCCTCAAGGACTCGTCCGACTCCGCCCAGTTCCATGAGCTGATCATGCTGGGCCGTCTCACCAAAGCGGCATGGGCAAGGAAGGTTCAGGTGATCATTGAAGGGCCCGGCCATATAAGACTGAATGAAATCGAGATGAACATCAGGCTGCAGAAGAAGCTCTGCCACAACGCACCGTTTTACGTGCTGGGTCCGATTGTGACGGATATAGCTCCGGGGTACGACCACATCACCTCAGCCATCGGCGGTGCAGTGGCTGCCATGCACGGAGCCGACTTTCTCTGCTATGTCACGCCTGCTGAACATCTTCGGCTGCCTGAAGCAGATGACGTCAAGGAAGGCATCATGGCGTCCAGGATAGCCGCCCATGCAGCCGACATTGCCAAGGGCCTGCAGGGAGCGGAGGAAATCGATCATGAAATGGGGCGTCACAGAAAAAACCTTGACTGGGAGGGCCAGTTCAGTTGCGCCATGGACCCGGAAAAGGCAAGGGCGTACCGGGAATCCTCAATGCCCAGGGAAAAAGATGCCTGCACCATGTGCGGCGACTTCTGTGCGGTTAAAAGGGCGGCAGGCGTTTTTGATAAGGCTACATCCTGAGCAGCAGAAAAGTATAGTCCCCGTCATTGATGTCAATGGAAAGATCGGCGCCCCTGGCCTCTGCATATACCACCCATGGCTCCCTGTCAGTTCCGCCGCATTCATGCACCGGATAAAACTCACCGGTCTTTCCGTTTTTCCAGGACAGCATCATTGGATTTCTGCAGATTTCAAGCGCCTTTGCCTTGGCGATCCGCTTTGCCTCTGCAAAATCAAGCTCCTCTGGATCCTGGGTGTCGATTTTCACATATTGTTTTTCAGGATTTTTCTCGTCCGGATATACCAGTCCCATACTCCCTCCTTGTATGTATAAATTTTATTATACACACACTGGAAGACACACGCAACAGAGAGGCAATCCCTTCAGGCAAGAGCAAGGGGCTGCAGCAGGATGATTAAGCCGGCCGATCCCATTCAGGGGACTTCAAACGGAGTATTTGTTTTTACCCTCCGGAAGATTGCCTGATTCAAACCATAACAGCTTTCCCGGGTGGATATTCAGGGATTCATCTCGTATGTATCCCTGAGCGCATATACATGATTCTCCCAGATCCGCATAAAGCGTTCATGATTAAAAACCGGCTTTGCGGTCATCTTGGAGCAGTATTCCATCTGGTCTTCGGTGGTGTCCGGTTTGAGCTTCAGGGCGAGCGCGTGCCTTGAAAAATCCCTTACCATGAAATCGAAAATCTGCTCTAGAAGGTCCTGATCCACATCCCTCATTCCGTGTTTTTCCAAAATAAGCTGGCCGTAGGCCACAAGGGTAAACAGCTCTCCCAGGGTCAAAAGAAAATCCATGTTCTCGGCCTGCTTTCCTGCAGGGGTTGCATTGGCAAGAAATTCAGTGAGTACCTTGATCTGCTCTTTGAAAATGTTCACGTTGGGCAGGTCCACACTGTCATACGCTATACGGTAGTCATGGAACCTGATTTTGCCGAGCCCCTTGGTGGGCCCCTGGTTGAAAAGAAAGGTGTCGTCCACGGGTTCGGTCATCTTCGGGATATCCTGGAATTCTCCGGGATTGAAAAAATAGTTGGCCATGAACTTGATCACCAGAGCCATATTCACGTGAACCGTGCCCTCGAGTTTCGGCAGCGCCCGGATATCAGTGGCGGCCATCTCGAAGTATGTATCCTTTTCAAATCCTCTGGCTGCAATCACATCCCAGATATGATCAATCACCTCTTCTCCCTGGGTTGGAACCTTCATTTTCACCATGGGATCATAAAGAAGGTATCTGCGGTCATCAGGAGAGGCGGCCCGCATATAGTCCGTAGCTCTTTGCGAAAAAAGTTTCATGGCGGCAAGACGGGTATATGCATCCACGAACAGCTGCCTGATATGGGGGAAATCAGTGACATATTTACCGTAGAGATTCCTGTTGGCAGCATGGTTCAGCCCTTCAAAAAAGGCATGGGTGCATATGCCGACGGCAGCCCATCCCAGATTGAATTTTCCCACGTTGATGGTGTTCAGCGCCATGTCCCAGGCCTCCCGGCCCTGGGCAAGGATTTCATCTTCCGATACCGGATACCCGCTCAGGCCGTATTCGGCCACGTACCCCTCCCAGTCTACTACGTTTTGGACGAGATCGTACCCCTCTCTTTTAGGGTCGGCCACAAAAAACACATACTCCCCGGTCTCGGAATTGACCCCGAAAGTGGACACGAACGCGGCTTCGTTGGCGTTTCCGATGTAGTATTTCCCGCCGTCCGCGATGTATTTTCCGTCCCCCAGGGGAGTGAGCGACATGTCCGAGGAATACAGATCCGCCCCGTGCTCTTTTTCCGAAAGACCGAACGCGAAAATGCCCCCCTCCTTGAGATGATCGGCGGTCTTTTTCCGGATGGTCCCGTTTTTGCTCATCCAGATGGGACCGAGCCCCAGGATACTCACCTGCCAGGTATACCAGTGAGAAAGGTTATAAAAACCGAGAATTTCGTTAAAGTCACAGTTTCGAAACGTGTCCCACCTTGCATCCGGGTTGTCGTCCGCCAGTTCTGACGGGGTCAAAAGGGTGGAGAAAACCCGGTTTTCCTTTAAAAAGTCGAGAAAGTCCGAGTACCAGACCCGTTCATGATAATCGTGCTTCAGCCTCTCTTTTCCCCTGGACTCGAAATATTCAATGGTTTTTTTCATGATCCGTCTTGACCGCTCGTCAAGATGATCAAACGTTTCCGTTTTGGGGTTGAGCAGCATGGCAAGGCCTCCTTAAAAATATGTCTACATTTTTGATGGTTAAAAAAAACATCAATTATTATGGTTAACACAGTTCATGCTAAAAAAAAATAATAAAACCCGTATTTTCTTCCGGTTTATACCAGGGCACCTCAAAGTTCGCGTCCGACACATGTGCAAATCAAATGAAGTGGTTGACACCGGGAGGGAATTATTATATAAACATATAAATATATCTTTATATGCTCTCTGAGCAAATATATTTTCCCAAAACCGTAAACGAAAGGTACCAATCAGATTATGGAACATTTCAAAGCAGATTCACTTCCGGTACTCATCGGAAGTCTACCCATGGACAGCCATAAAGAAGCCACTGAACTCATACTGGAAAACACACCGGAAATTCCTTTGTGGGCCCAGCTTCCCAAATATCCCGAAGAAGGCATGATGGAGCAGTTCATGCCTGGGATGCCCGGACTTTCCCAAAAAGAGGGGGGCTCCTACATTGACACGGAAAAGGAGACTTATGACGAAGAGATGCTGGCATTCTTCGAGGATTACCTGGCAGTAAACAGCGGGGACCGGGACATTGAAAACTCCAGGTTCACGTTTACTCCTGAAACCGGGAAAGGGTTTGAAGAATTCCTGCGGCAGGTAACAGGCGGAGAGAAGTCGTTCAGGGCCCTGAAAGGCCAGGTAACAGGCCCGATCACCTTTGGCACGTCAGTCAAGGACCAGAACGAAAAGGCAATTTTCTACGACGACCAGCTAAGGGACGCCGCCATCAAAAAAATCGCCATGAATGCCTCATGGCAGGCACTGGAATTCTCCAAAAGAGGCTACAAGCCGATCATCTTCATTGATGAGCCCGGACTGGCCGGATTCGGAACATCAGCCTTCATCACCATCACAAAGGAGGATGTGCAGCAGGCGATCAATGAGGTGGTCCAGGGAGTTCATGGCCACGGCGGAATTGCCGGGGTTCATGTCTGTGCCAACACTGAATGGGACATCCTGCTTCAGTCTGAAATCGACATCATCAGCTTTGATGCATATGCATTTTTTGACAACTTCATCCTGTTTCCCGACGTTATAAAGGAGTTCCTCGGCAGGGGCGGCATCCTTGCCTGGGGGATCGTGCCAACCCAGAATCCTGAAGAGATCGCAGCGGAAACAGTTGATTCTCTCATGGAAAAATTCGAAGACCAGGCAGCCCGTTTTGAAAAGATCGGTGTAGACAGGGAAACCCTGCTGAATCAGCTCTTTGTTACTCCGAGCTGCGGAACCGGCTCCATTGACCTGGATTCTGCCAGAAAAGTGCTGGCCCTGACAAAAGGCCTTTCCGAGAGAATCCGGGAAAGCCGTTAGGCCCCGGCTTTTTTCCGGCTCAGGAACAAAAATGCGATGACTCCTGCGATCATGAAAATCATGCCGCAGGGGAACGCGTTTCTCAGACTTGAAAAATCCATGGCCGCACCTGCGGTCATGGATCCTGTCATCATCCCGATACTGTGGGCAACAGTCATAATGGACATCACCGATGCCATTGCATCGCTGTCGCCTCCCTTGACCACTGCAAGCGCCATAATTGCCGGCATGGTGATCCCCCCGCCGATGCCGAAAACCACAACAGCTGCGATCAGGTCGGCATAGGTGGAGGACAGCGTGAGCATCAGCATGGAAAAACTGCAGAGGATGCCTCCTGTGATCACCATCAATCTTTTGTTGACCCGGTCAGCAACCCAGCCCATGGGAAGATTCATCATCCCGCTGATAAAGACTCCCAGCATCACCAGAAGACCTGTTGACGTGCCTGAAAGAGAAAACTCCCTGTCCGCGAACAGCGGCACAAAGCTCCAGATCACACCGATGCAGGATGTATAGGCAAGCCGCATGAAAAATATGCTGGCAAGCCCCGGGTCCCTTGCCAGTATCCGCATTCTCACGGGCACGCGCTTCCGTGTTCTGACAGATTCGCTTTTCACCGGCGGAAGAAACAGAATGCTCAGCAGAAACCCGATTGCCGAAAGAATCCCCATGCATACAAATGAGG
Source organism: Desulfobacteraceae bacterium (assembly GCA_041685935.1). Classification (GTDB taxonomy): domain Bacteria; phylum Desulfobacterota; class Desulfobacteria; order Desulfobacterales; family Desulfobacteraceae; genus JAIPEK01. The sequence goes on from JAWLES010000068.1 coordinate 10,560, forward strand.
CATCCATGGAAAAAGTGTCCTTGATCGTTCCGCCCATCAGCGGCCCGAGGCTGAGGCTGGCAAACATGGACATGTTGAAAAGTCCCATGGAATAACCTTCGCTTCCCGCCTCAGTGATTTCCCCTATATAGGCCTGCACCACAGGCATGATCATTGCCGAGGCGATCCCCTGGACAAACCTGATCAGAATCAGGGATTCGACATCATTGGAGAAGATAAAAGCCACTGAAACCAGGGCATAGCCGGCCAGTCCCGCAAGGATAAAAGGCTTTCTGCCTTTTTTGTCGGAAATGCGCCCGAAAACGGGCAGAAGAAATATCCTTGAAAAGGAGAACGCACCGAAGACCAGGCCCACATATATCCCTGGAGCCCCAAGCTCATGTGCATATACCGGCAAAAGCGGAACCACGATACCCACACCGGTTACAGTGGTAAAGATTGTGAAAAACAGGGTGATGAATATGCTTTTATGCGGGGAAGGAATAAACCCCTTTTTGAATTTAAACAACCACGGCACCAGCCCTATGCTCCGTCCAGATATTCTTCCACATGGTCCAGAAACCGGCTTTTGCATGCGAACTGCCCCTTCCGGTAATTGGAGCATGTAAGATACAGATACTGTTCCGCCCTGGTCATGGCCACGTACATCAGGCGTCTCTCCTCGCTCAGCTCCTCCTCTCCTTCCTGAAGAGACCTCCAGTGAGGAAAGAGATTCTCCTCGCACCCCACAATAAAGACCGCATCGAATTCGAGCCCCTTGGCGGAATGGATGGTGAGCAGCGAAACCCCCTGGTCCTTGCGGCTCTCATCCTCCCGGCTGTCTTCCCTTATCAGGGCGGCCTCCTCAAGGTATTCATACAGGTCGTTCTTTTCCCTGGCCGTATACCTGAGCTGCTCAATATTTTCCAGCTTTGCGATATACTCGTCCTTTGTCTTGGCAACTTTTTCCAGATACTGTTTGTATCCTGTTTCACCAACCACCTCGTCTATTGCCCGGTCAGGTGCAAGATCCTTTATGGTATCCAGAAGCTCAAGAACAAAGGTCAGATTCTCATGCACTTTTTTGGACAAAACCTTTTCACGGACGGTTATACCGGCCGCTTCCCTGAGGCTCATGTCACCCGACCTGAAAGAATTGATTTTCTTGATCATGGAAGGGCCGATCCCCCTTTTGGGCGTATTTAGAATCCTTTCAAAGGAAACGTCGTCAGAGGGGAACACTGCTGCATTGAGGTAGGAGTTCACATCCAGTATCTCCATTCGCTCGAAAAATCCCTGGTTTCCCACCATCCGGTACGGGATGCCGAATTTCCGGAATGTCTTTTCAAACGGAAGGGAACAGAACTTGGTCCGGTACACCACAGCGGTTTTTTCAAAGGGAATGCCCTGTCC
>JAWLES010000069.1:0-11900 GCA_041685935.1 Desulfobacteraceae bacterium
TGTCATGAAGGAAAAGGATTAAGGAGAAAAAATGAAAAGCATCAGTTTCAAAGAAAGACATTTCAAATTCCTTATATATATAGTTGTGATCGCCCTTTTGAATATCGCAGGAGCATCTCTTTTCTTCCGGATCGACCTGACACGGGATAAAAAATTTTCCCTGTCACCCGTGAGTAAAGAAGTGGTTTCCACTCTCTCGGAACCGTTAACCATAAAGGCGTTTTTCACAAACAACCTCCCCGCCCCCCACAACAACACCGAGCGGTACCTCAGGGACCTTATGGAAGAGTACAGCATCAACGGCGGCCGGCTTTTCAATTATGAGTTTCACAATGTAACCGAAAAAAGAGGCGGCATGTCAAAGGCTGATGAAAACCGTCAACTTGCCAGGGACTACGGCATAAGACCCGTAGAGATCCAGACTGTGGAAAATGATGAAGTCAAGTTCAAAAAAGCCTACATGGGCCTGGTGATGATCCATGGAGACATGGTGGAAAAAATCGGTGCGGTCAAGTCCACAGACGGGCTGGAGTACAAGATCACCACCGCCGTTCAGAAACTCAACAACAAAGTCAGCACCCTTTTGAGCCTTGAGGACAAGATCAACGTCAAGCTGTACCTCTCCTCCTCTTTAAATTCCGTGGCTCCTTATATCGGGCTTGAAGGCCTGTCCGGACTGCCGGAACAGTTCAGGGAAAGCATGGAAGAGCTCAATAAAAAACACCTGGGCAAAATCGAGTATGAGCATGTAAACCCATCCAACCGGGAGGAACAGTCCAGACTTGCGGAAAAGCACAATCTGATCGAGCTGGAGTGGCCGGATATCGATGAAAAGGGCCTGGAATCCGGGACCGGCATTGCCGGCGTCGTGGTGCAGTACAAAAATGAAACCCGCACACTCCCGGCCATCAACAGTGTGGATCTGCCTTTTGTGGGAACCACCTACCAGCTTATTCCCACGGACCGGCTCAGGGAAAAAATAGCAGGAACCCTGGAGACCATGATCGGCATCAACCGGAAAGTCGGATATGTTTCCGACCACGGCACCCCGTCTTTAACACCGGGACAAATGGAAATGATGCAGGGCCGCAACAGCAGTGAAATGGAAATATTCAACCGGCTGATCTCCCAAAGGTACAGTGTCAAAAACATACCCTTAAAGAAAAACGATATTCCCGAAGATTTAAACAGTCTGATTGTATGCGGTCCCACGGAATCGTTCTCTGATCACGAGCTTTTCAAAATTGACCAGGCCCTGATGAAGGGAACCAATATCGCCTTTTTCATCGACTCGTTCAAACAGAGCTCTTCCGGCGGCATGCAGACGTCGGGCGGCCCCTCTTTTAAGCCGGCTGACACAGGGCTTGGAAAACTGCTCGAACACTACGGAATCAGCGTGAAAAACGCCTACGTCCTGGACAGAAACTGTTACAAACAGACCATGCCCCGGGAACGCGGCGGCGGGCAGCAGAGCATTCATTTCATCCCGGTTGTCAAAGACCGGCATATCAACAACTCCCCCGGATACATGAAAAACATCAAAGGTCTTGTAACCATGCAGGCATCCCCTCTTGAGCTTGTAAACGAAAACATTGACCCGGAAAGGGTGAACCCGGTCAAGCTTCTGAGCTCGTCTGACGAATCATGGCTCATGGAAGACAGGATCAATCTGAACCCGATGTTCATACAACCGCCTGAAACACAGGAGGAGATGAGTTCCTATCCACTCGCCTACATGCTTGAGGGAGAATTCACAAGCTTTTTCAAAGACCGGGAAATTCCGGAAACGGAAGTGAACGAACAAAAGATGGATGAAAATGGTGAAAAAGTAACAGGCGGCGCTGACGGGAATGGTTTGAATTTGGAAGGCCTGTTATCCGCAAACCGAAAAGTCGATCAGGGCAAAAAATCAAAAATATTTGTCATTGCCACCTCAAAAATGCTCAACAACCAGCTTCTGGATGAAGAGGGCAGGACCACCAACGCAACTTTTGTTCTCAACGTGATTGACCACCTGAACGACCAGGACCGGATTGCCGCCATGAGAAGCAAACACCAGAGCCTAAACCCCCTTGATGAAACCACATCCATGACAAGAGATTTTGTGAAAGCGTTCAACATCGCAGTCCTGCCCTGCCTTGTCATCTTTGCGGGATTCTGCGTATGGATCACCCGGTCGATCAGAAAAAAACGAATCAAATCCGCGTTCCAGAACCGAGAAGGAGGGGGTAAACAATGAAAAAAGAGTATATCCTTCTTTTCGCCTTGATTGTCGGACTTTCCGCATACCTCGTGGTCCAGAGCAGCGGAGAGAGGCACTACACACTGCCGGAACCGGACACCGTCAAGGCGACTGATATCAAAAAATTTGAAATTGTGAAAAATGGCGATCGCACGGACGTAATGAAAAAAGACGGAGCCTGGAGTGTCACGGACCGGCATTTTCCAGCGGATGAAGCCAAAGTCGAGGAGATGACCAACGCCATCGAAAAGCTAAAGGTTACCGCACTTGTATCGGAAAAGAAGGATTTCCGGCGCTACGGCCTGAATGAAGACAACAGGATCAAAGTCACTGCCAAAGGAGATCCCGGCCGCACCACACGGGTTTTCATCGGAAAGGTCGCCCCCACCCGCAATCACACCTTTGTCAGACTCGAAGACGACAATCGTGTCTATCATGCAGCAGGCAACCTGGAAAGGATCTTCAACCGGTCCGTATCCGAAATAAGGAACAAGCAGGTGATTGAAATCGACAGGGACGGTATCAGCAGCATGGAAATCAAAAAAAACGGGCGGAAAAAGAGGCTTGAAAAATCCGAGGGCCGGGATGGCGCCCCTCCTTCATGGCAATCCGAAACCGGCTCCAAAATAGATGAACAGGCGGTGCAAAGTCTATTGGCAAACCTGACCGGCCTGACCTGTTCAAAATACCTGGACATGCAGAATTCAGAAAACCAGCCCGGCAAGAACCCTTTTTTGACCATCACTCTTGAGGGGGATCAGGCCGTCAGCCTGGAGGTGTTCGGGAAAAACGATCAGGGTCTATACCCTGCCCGGTCCTCGCAAAACAGATATCCGTTTCTTATAGAAGAGTTTAAAGCCGAAAATATCATTTCCGATACGGATACCATTATGGGCGTCAAACTGGAAAAGTCGGATGAAAAAGCTTCTTAGAATCTGGTACCAGCCTTACAAATGGCTGGTGGCAGCCCCCTGCATAGGGATTGCCACCCTGCTCCTGGGGACGGTGTGCATTCTGGCCGCCTTCCTTTTCGGCCAGAATGCGGCCAACGCCGTAGCTGTACTTTGGTCCAGAATCAGCTGCTTTGTTATTCCCGTAAAAGTCCGGATTACCGGAAAAGAACTGTACAGCCGGAGCAGGTCCTACATTATCGTGGCCAACCACCAGAGCATGGCGGACATCCCGGTCATTCACGGCTGGATAGGACTTAAAATCAAGTGGATCATAAAAAAAGAGCTGGAGCATATCCCGGTTTTCGGATATGCCTGCAAAAAGCTCGGGTGTATCTACATTGACCGCCACAACAGAGAATCCGCCATAAGATCCATCCAGGATGCGGGTAAAAAAATGAAAAGCGGCTCTTCAGTCATTTTTTTTCCCGAAGGGACCAGAACAAGGGACGGCCGAATCCAGCCGTTTAAAAAAGGCGCTTTCAGGTTTGCAAAAGACACCGGCATTCCAGTACTGCCCATCACCATTAAAAACACCATCAAAATACTTCCCCCTGAAACCCTTGACCTCTTTCCGGGCACGGCCATGGTTCAAATCCACCCTCCCGTGGACCTGTCACATGTTCCGGACAACGAACTTAACCACGCAGTCTCACGCATAAGAGACACCATTTCAAGCACGCTATAACCGCAGCCGACTGCAGCCGGTAAAACCCCGGACCCGCAACCGCCAGTCAGCCCGATTCACCCTGATCCTTTCATCTTCGACCCCTGCTCGGGATTCGGCTACCACCAAACTCCACTAAGGCAAAATTTCGATTTTTATTCGTTTTTTTTAAAAAAAATGAATTTTTTTCTTGACTTATGTTGAATTTTTCGCAATCTTGGGAAGCATAGTGGAGTAAAGTGGAAGTTAAGTAGATTTCGATGGGGTGCAATGTTCAGGTCAAGCTCATTCCATACAATAGACCCGAAAGGGCGGATTATAATTCCGGCAAGGTTCCGGGAAGTCATCCGTTCGGGCGGTGGTGACGGAGTGATGATTTCAGGTCTGGACGGCGGACTCTGTGCCTATACATTCGACGAATGGCGGAATATTGAAAAGAAGGTTCTGGCGGCAAAAAGCAAGCACATGACCAAGTTTAAGCGCATCTTCATCGGGAACGCTTGTGAATGCATGTGTGACAAACAGGAGCGGATCCTTATTCCCCAGTCACTGAGAGAGTATGCTGGTCTTGAAAAGGACATCGTGCTCGTGGGACTGCTGGACCATTTTGAAATATGGTCAAAGGAAAAGTGGGAGCGTGAAAATCAAATCATGGAACAGGAGCTTGAAAAAGAAGAAGTCAGAGAAGAAATAGCAGCTCTGGGGCTTTAAAATGGGTTTTGAGCATACACCGGTGATGCCGGAACAGGTGCGGCATTACCTGAACCTCAAACCCGGCAACACTTGTATCGACTGTACCCTCGGGGGATGCGGGCACGCGGTGGAAAGTATTCAGGCCGTTCTGCCGAACGGAAGGCTTATCGGCATAGACCAGGACATCGCGGCGGTTGAGAATGCTCAAACCGTTTTGGAACCATACAAAGAGAATACAACAATTGTTCATGACAATTTTGCAAATATTGTTTCCATTCTTGAGTCCCTCGGAATCAAGGGAGCCGACGGAATTCTTCTGGATCTGGGCCTGTCACTGAACCAGCTTAGAAACAGCACCCGCGGATTCAGCTTCCAGGCGGATGAGCCACTGGACATGAGGATGGATACAAGGGGAGAGACAACAGCCGAGCATATAGTTAACAATTACAGCGAAAAAGAACTGGCTGACATTTTTTTCAGGTTCGGAGAAGAAAGAATGGCCGGAAAAATAGCCCGGAAAATTATCCGCACGCGCATGACTGAACCGATACAGTCAGGCAGGGAACTGGCACGGATCGTCAGGGATGCGATTCCGGCCAAAGTCGCCTTCAAAAAAAAGACACATCCGGCCACAAAGGTTTTCCAGGCTTTAAGGATCAGCGTGAACAAAGAGCTTCAAAAGCTTGAAACATTCATGGACAAGGTGCCGGAGCTTTTAAACAAAAACGGCAGGCTTGTGGTAATCTCGTTTCATTCCCTTGAGGACCGTATCGTCAAACAGAAAATCAGGGGGTTTGAAAAAGGATGCACTTGCCCGTCAATCTTTCCGGAATGCACCTGCGGTTTTCAGCAAAAGCTCAAGGCGGTTATTAAAAAACCGGTGACACCATCCCGGGAAGAGATTGACCGCAACCCCATGGCAAGAAGCGCCAAGATTAGAGTCGCCCAAAGGGTATAGCAGTATGGCCAACAGGTATAAATCAGAAGCGGCACCCAAACAAAAACCCGGCAAAGGGGGAAGGTGGATTGTTATTATTATTTTGCTGATCTGCGAGCTTTTTGTTTATACAACGATCCGGCTTGAATCCATACACACGAAACACGAGATTGACCGGGCAGAGGCGGAAACTTCCAGGCTTGCATCCCGAACCACCGCACTGATCGTGGAAAAGGAGAGGCTCGGGTCACCTGAACGGATCACAAAAATTGCAAAATCAAGACTGAACATGTCCATGCCCTCATCGGATCAGGTCATTTATATTGAACAGCATGAGTTATATGGCAAAAGACAATAAAAATAGAATACAGATCCGGATTTTTATCCTGGAAATTTTCCTTTTTACAGCCTTTCTCCTTCTCGGGGCCAAATCGGTGCAGCTCCAGATTTTTCAGGCGGACAAACTTACCAGGATGGCGGAAAACGAATATTCAGGCCATATCCTGATGAATGGAAAAAGGGGGAAAATATTTGACAGGAAAATGGAAGAGTTGTCCACAAGCATTGACACCCTTTCACTTGCGGCCTCCCCGTCGCGTGTCAAGAATGCGGAAACAGCCGCAGACAGGATATCCAATATCCTGGGCATGGACAGAAACTCGGTTTATGCCAAACTGACCAGAGATACACCCTTCACCTGGATCAGAAGAAGAATTTCCCCGATTCTGGCCCAGCAGATAAAAGAAAAGAACATTGACGGCATCTTTTTCAAGCACGATACCCGCAGATATTATCCGAACAGGGGGATGGCCGCCCAGGTGCTCGGCTTCACCGGCTTTGACAACAAAGGGCTCGAAGGGCTCGAATACCTGTACGATGATGAACTTTCCGGCAAGGATGTAAAAATAAGAATTGTAAAAGACGCCACAGGCAAACGTCTGGACACTGAAAAACGTTTTGAGAACAAATTCACCGGAAACTCCCTGGTTCTTACCCTGGACAAAAAAATCCAGTTCCTCACGGAACAGGCCCTGGAACACACAGTTACCGATCAGAATGCCAAGTCCGGCTGCGCCGTTGTCATGAAACCGGACACAGGGGAAATCCTCGCCATGGCGAATTACCCGAAATTCAACCCCAACCGGTTTCAGGATTTTTCAAGTGCGCACTGGCGAAACCGTGCCGTAACAGACCAGTTTGAACCGGGATCAGTCATGAAGGTATTTATGGCCGCCACCGCCCTGGAAAAAGGGGTATCCACCCCCAGGTCCATCTATTTCTGTGAAAACGGTGCTTACGACATCGGCAAATATACCATCCACGACACCCACGCCCGCGACTGGCTCACCCTGCGGCAGATCATTAAATATTCAAGCAATATCGGGGCTGCCAAAATCGGCGAGTCAATGGGGAACAAAATTCTCTACAACGGAATGACCGGTTACGGTTTCGGCAGCAAAACCGGAATCCGATATCCAGGGGAAACCGACGGGCAACTGTCGCATTACAACAAATGGTCCGAGATCGACAGGGGAACCATCGCCTTTGGGCAGGGGATTGCGGTGTCGGCCATACAGCTGATTTCCGGTATTTCAGCCATTGCCAACGACGGCGTACTCATGAAGCCGCTTTTGGTGAAAAAGATCGTCTCGGATGACGGAACAGTGCTGAACACTCACCCCCCGGAACGTGTGCGGCGAGTCATTTCAGCACGAACAGCCAGGCAGACCAAAAATATCATGCAGGCGGTGATCACGGAGGAAGGAACAGGCAACAATGCCATCATGCAGGGCTACTCGGTATGCGGCAAAACCGGGACCGCCCAGAAAGCGTCCAGAAACGAAAACAGCTACTCAAAGGACAGGTATACATCGGTTTTTGCCGGATTTTCCCCTGCCGATGATCCGGAACTTGCAGTTCTGGTGGTGGTGGATGAACCCCGCAAAGATCATTACGGCGGGGTGGTTGCAGCACCTGCCTTCAAAAACATCATGTCCGAATCCTTCCATTATCTCGGAATCCCGCCTGAAAAACAAAATCACGAGATCGTGGCTGAAATAATTCAAGGAGAGGCCATATGAAACTCTCCTATCTTTTAAAAGACATCACCGTCCCCTGGGAGAGGCGGGTATCCACGGCAACCGACCCCTGGGTCGACCCCGAGATCACATCCATCCATTCAAGGGCCCAGGATGTCCGGCCAAACGGTCTTTTTATCGCTGTCAAAGGGCTTGCCGCAGACGGGCATGACTTTATTGAAACCGCGTTTGCGAACGGGGCTTCCGCAGTTATATCTGAAAAAGAAGGTTCCCCGGACAAAAAGGTTATCCGGGTGAAAAATACCAGAAAAGCCATGGCATCAATCGCATCAAGATTTTACGGCAACCCTTCGCAAAAACTCTTTTTAACCGGGATCACCGGCACAAACGGAAAAACCACCGTCACATGGCTTACAGAATCAATTTTCAAGGCGGCGGGATTTAAAACCGGCGTCATCGGCACCATCAATGTTCGCTACAACGACTGTGTTCACGACACCCCGGTTACAACACCTGATTCTCCGGATCTGCAGAGGATACTCGCTGACATGGCTGCCTGCGATGTAACACACGTAATCATGGAAGTTTCTTCCCATGCAGTTGATCTGAACCGTATCGATCACTGCAGTTTCGACACCGGTGTTTTTACCAATTTGAGCCAGGATCATCTGGATTACCATCACACCATGAAGGACTACTGGAAGTGCAAGCAGAAGTTCTTTACAAAAACACTGCAGCCTGGAAAATCCGGGAAACCCGGCACTGCAGTGATTAACACGGATGACCTTAAGGGCCGGGAACTTGCCGGCCGAGTTTCGGGCACGCCCGTAAAAACCGGCCTCGGCACAGATACCCACATCAGCTGCAAAGGGATCACCGACGATATTTCAGGTATTGCAGCCACGCTGATCCTGGGGGATAGAACCATTCCCTTCACCTCGCGCCTCACCGGCCGTTTCAACATTGAAAACATACTCAGTGCGGCAGGCGCAGCTTATGCCGCAGGGATCAACCCTGAAACCGTCAAAAGAGGAATTGAAGGTTGCACCGCCATTCCTGGCAGACTAGAGCGGATCGACAACCTGGCGGACCGGTTCGTATTTGTGGACTATGCCCATACACCTGATGCTCTGGTCTCAATCCTTGAAACGCTTGAAAACAGGGCCTCCGAACGGCTGATAACCGTATTCGGCTGCGGAGGGGACAGGGACCCTTCCAAACGCCCCCTTATGGGCAAAGCTGCTGCAGAGCACAGCGATATTATCATTGTCACCTCGGACAACCCGCGAACAGAGGATCCTGCAGGCATCATTGATGACATCCTCACCGGAATAGACAACAGCCGCACAAGAGAGGACGTAATCATCGAACCCGACCGGGAAAAGGCCTTGAAACTTGCCGTAAAAATTTCAGAAAAAAATGATACGATCCTTGCAGCAGGAAAGGGGCATGAAACATACCAGATCACCCTGGACGGCAAAATCGATTTTGATGACAGAGATATTCTGAGACAGGCACTTGAAACAATAGCGGAGAATGCAGGGAAAGTTGCTGATGGCGCCCATTAAATTCAACATATCCGACATAGAGACCGCCCTTGATGTTAAAACATCCTTTGCGGGCAACGGAGCTGAAAAAAAATTCAGTTCAGTGAGCACGGATTCAAGAACAATCGACAAGGCTGATCTTTTTGTGGCGCTCAAGGGTGAGAGATTCGACGGTCACGCCTTTATCCCCGATCTTGTGAAAAAAGGGGTAAAAGGATTTGTTGTGGAAACCGCCTTCAGCAGTGCAATGCCTTCTGAAACAGCTGAAATTTTAAAAACTGCAAATGCAAGACTTTTTAAGGTTGAGAATACCGTGACCGCCCTTGGGGACCTTGCCCGTTATCAGCGAATGAGGTCACGGGCAAAAGTAGTGGCAATTACAGGCTCAAACGGGAAAACCACCACCCGGGAAATGACCGCAGGCATATTCAGCCGGACGTTCAACACCCTCAGCACAATGGGCAACCTTAACAATGAAATCGGTCTTCCGCTGACACTGCTTCAACTCTCTGATGATCATGAGTGGGCTGTTGTGGAAATGGGCATGAACCATTTCGGCGAAATTGAAAAACTTTCAAGGATCGCGGTTCCTGATATCGGTGTAATAACCAACACATCAGACGCGCACCTTCAGGGTCTGAAAGATGTAAATGGAGTTGCAAGGGCTAAATCGGAAATTTTTCTTCACGCTAACAAAAACGCTGCTGCCGTTCTTCCGGCCGCAGACCCGAGGATCGATATCCTTACAAACAGGGCAAAAGAGAACCCGGACATTCAGAAAATAATTTATTTCGGGGAAAACAGCGGACCTGCCGGGATCAGCGCCCAAACAGCAAGGATTGAAAACGGGAATCTTCTCTTCAAGATCCGGGTTCCGGAAGACAAGGTTTTTGATGTCGGCCTCAACTGCCCTGCACAATTCATGGTTTCGAACTCGCTTGCCGCCTGCGCCGCCTCCCGGACCGCCGGAATCGGCACAAAAACCATCAAGGACGGGCTTGAAGCGTTCACACCGGTGAAAGGCAGAATGAACGTTATTCGAATGGGCCGAAACATAACCCTGATCGATGATACATACAATGCCAACCCCGAATCGATGAAAGCGGCCATAGACACACTGAAAACCATAGCAGGAGGAGGCTTCACAATCGCAGCACTTGGAGATATGCTCGAGATGGGGGAGAATGCAGCTTATTTCCATCAGGAACTCGGAAAATATGCAGCTGAAGCAGGGATCTCAAAACTTTACTGCCATGGTGACCTTGCAGGCCATATAATCAAAGGTGCTCTCGATAGCGGGTATTCTTCAAAAAACACTTATCAGGGCCCGAAAAAGGATATTGCAAAAGCTGTCCTGCATGAAGCCGAAAAAGGCCCGGTCTGCATTCTGGTCAAAGGCTCCCGCTCCATGAAAATGGAAGAGGTCATAGAAGCCATAAAAAATTTATTGCAGAAACAAGGGGCGGGAAACTGATATGCTGTACCATTTTTTATATCCACTGCATACGGAAATATCCTTTTTCAACATTTTCAGGTATATCACTTTCCGGACCATATACGGCAGCCTTACCGCATTTCTGATCTGCCTGATTCTCGGCCCCTGGGTTATCCGGAAGCTGAAACAGATGCAGATCGGGCAGCATATACAGGACGACGGGCCCCAAACACATCTGGGGAAAAAGGGCACTCCCACCATGGGCGGAATACTTATCCTCTTTTCCATCACCTTTTCAACCCTGCTGTGGACCAACCTTCTGAATCACTATGTAGGGATCGTCCTTCTGTCAATGCTGTTATTCGGAAGTATCGGCATTATTGACGATTATCTGATGCAGGTGAAAAAAAACAACATGGGGCTGACAGCCAGGGGGAAATTTACACTCCAGATTCTTTCAGCTCTTGTGATCGGATGGCTGATATACCGGTGCCCGGATTTCAGCACCCATTTGACCATACCGTTTTTAAAAGATATCACCCCGGACCTTGGGTTGTGGTACATTCCGTTTGCAGCCGTGGTCATCGTGGGAACATCAAATGCGGTGAATCTGACTGACGGGCTTGACGGGCTGGCAATCGGACCCATCATCATAGCAAGCGTTGCGTACATGTTTTTCGGGTACGTGGCAGGTCACTCTGAAATAGCTGCATATCTTCATGTGAAGCATATTGCCTCCTGCGGGGAGATCGCAGTTATATGCGGCACACTTGCCGGGGCCGGGCTCGGCTTTTTGTGGTTCAATTCGCATCCGGCACAGGTTTTCATGGGGGACTCGGGCTCCATACCACTGGGGGCGATACTGGGGACCGTGGCAGTGATTACAAAACAGGAGATCCTGCTGGTCGTAGTGGGCGGGCTGTTCGTGATCGAAGCCGTATCCGTGATCCTGCAGGTGGCATATTTTAAAATAACAAAAGGGAAGCGGATATTCAGGATGGCACCGCTGCACCACCATTTCGAACTCAAAGGTTGGGCTGAGCCCAAAGTGATAGTACGGTTCTGGATCATTGCCATCACCCTTGCACTGATATCCCTTTCAACCCTTAAAATAAGGTAAGAAAACGCGGCATGAACGGCGGAATCAAAAAATACATACTGGTGGTTGGAATGGGAAAAACCGGCAATGCAATTGCACGCTTTTTTAAAAAAGCAGGCAAAGAAGTGCTGGTAACCGACCGGGACACAAAAAAAACCGGGGAGGCTGAAACACTTGCAGAACTGGGTATTCAGACCTATCTCGGCCCGCATGAGTCTCCCATGTTCGAAAATGCAGCCATGATCGTGGCAAGCCCGGGAATACCGCTTGATACAGAAGCGCTTAAAGCCG
>JAWLES010000070.1:0-11801 GCA_041685935.1 Desulfobacteraceae bacterium
AAAAAATCCCAAAAATGATCTTCGGAGGGGTCTGGAAAAAATAGGCGGTGGATTTGGGCCCATTGATTCATATTGACTTTTTAAGGTGTTTCTCCTATTATAATCTATAACAATCCTTGCCGGGGGAACCAGAATGAACAATGAAACCATACTGATAATTGATGACGATATCTACATCAGGGAAAGCCTTTCAGCCTATTTTGAGGATGTCGGGTATCAGACACTGATGTCGGATAACGGCAAATCCGGGATCGATCTTTTCCTCCGAAAAAACCCCTCTCTTGTCATAACAGACCTGCGGATGCCTGAAAAAGACGGAATCGAGGTACTGAAGGCCATCAACAAACACAGCCCTGAAATACCCAAAATCGTCATCTCCGGGGCCGGAAAAACCGAAGACGTAATTGAGGCACTGCGTGCCGGGGCCAAGGACTATATCACCAAGCCGATAGAGGATCTCTCCCTTGTGGGGCACACCATCGAGCGCAACCTGGAAAACCTGCGGCTGGCCCGTGAAAACCGGCTATACAGAAAACACCTGATAAAAAGTGAAAAGCAGTACCGCACCATAGCGGAAAACGTGGGAGAAGGTATTGCCACCACGGATGAAAACATGGCGTTCAACTATGTTAACTCTGCGTTCTCCACAATGACCGGTTTTGAAAAAGAAGATCTTTTGGGAAAAACCCTGGCTGAAATATGCTCTCCTGAAAGCGCCGCTGAAGTGGAATACCAGAGTTGCGAAGCCATTAGAGAAGAAAACCGGAGATTTGAAATCAAACTTCTCTCGGTTGAGGGCAGGCCCATAGATGTTCAGATCATCTGTTCCCCTGTTTTCTCCAGGTCGGAAAACTATAAGGGAACGGTGAACATAATACGGGATATCAGCGACATCATACTTCTACGGGAACAGTACCAAAAGATAAAAGACCGCCCTGAAAAAAAATCAAAGAACCTTGTGCCGATCTGTGCCGGGTGCAAATGCATCCGCAACAAAGACGGGGTCTGGATCAGCCCTGAGCAATACTTCACAGAAGAAAAATTCACCCACGGCTTCTGTGACGCCTGCATGGAAAGGCTTTACCCTGATCACAAAGACTGACCCGATCTTTCGGCATCCTCCGAACCGCTTGAAGCGCCTAAGTGAAGAAGCGGCGCCGATATAAAAGCGGGCACACCCTTTTCAAGGGTATACCCGCCAGATACTCGTTTTCAATATATTTCACGCCCTTTTTCAGGCAGCTGCGGTCATCCGGCCGAACCTACAAGAGCTTATCAATATCCGTGTAATCAAGGTCAAAGGCGTCTGCCACCCCTTTGTATGTAACCTTTCCGTTGATCACGTTTGCCCCTAGCCTGATCTCCTTGTTATCTTTCATGGCCCGCTGCCATCCCTTGTTGGCGATCTGGACCGCGTAAGGCAGGGTGGCGTTGGTCAACGCCATTGTAGAAGTTTTGGCAACCGCCCCCGGCATGTTGGCCACACAGTAATGTACCACTCCGTCGACAATGTAGATGGGGTCACCGTGGGTGGTGGGTTTTGAAGTTTCGAAACAGCCGCCCTGGTCAATTGCCACGTCCACGAGAACGCTTCCCTCCTTCATGGTTTTCAGCATATCCCGGGTGATAAGTTTCGGAGCTTTGGCACCGGTGATCAGTACGGCGCCGATCACTACATCCGCTTTTTTGGCCAGTTCTCTTGTGGTTTCAGGGTTTGCCATCAGGGGGAAACAGTTGCTCGGCATAACATCGGAAAGATACCGCAGCCGGTCCAGGTCCTTGTCCAGGACATACACCTTGGCTCCGAGGCCGCATGCCATTTTTGCGGCCTGGGTTCCGACCACGCCGCCGCCGATCACGACAACTGTTCCCGGTTCCACTCCGGGCACGCCGCCCAGGAGAACTCCGTGTCCGCCATGGGTCATCTCGAGGTATTTGGCACCCTGCTGGGTGGCCATGCGGCCTGCAACTTCACTCATGGGAGTAAGAAGCGGAAGCGTTCCGTCTTCCTTTTCAATGGTTTCGTAGGCAATGCTCACGGAATTGCTTTTGATTAAAGCCTTTGTCAACTTTTCTTCAGCCGCCAGGTGCAGATAGGTGAACACAATCTGATTTTCCCGTATCAGGTCATACTCTGAAGGCATGGGCTCTTTGACATGCATCACCATATCAGCGGTTTTGTAAATTTCTTCAGGGGTGTCAATGAGTTTCGCCCCGGCATTTTCATAGGCTGAATTGTCAAATCCGCTCTTGACTCCGGCATTTTTTTCCACCAGCACGGTGTGGCCGTTCTGCTTCATCACCTCGGCGCCTGCAGGGGTCATGCAGACCCGGTTTTCTTCAGCCTTGATCTCTTTGAGTATCCCGACAATCATCTATTGTCCTCCTTTTGGTGCGGTTAAAAACGTTCACGATCCTTAAAGACCGGGTTGAATATTTTTTCCACAAACTGAAAGCAAGAACCTTGCCAAAAAGAAATGCGATCAACACGGTCCTGGACTTGCACTTCATATCAATACCTTACCTTGTTATTTATAACAATGCAAACCCTTAATGGTAACATTTATTACCGGGTCTGCGCCATCCCCTCGAGCCTTTAAACACTCCTTCCATGTGATGATTACCTCAAAATATTCCGGACAGGGTATAAACAATAAAGTATAAAAAACAGGATCAAGGCTTTTAAACCCCCTGGTTAAGGGAAAGTTCGCGGCATGGTATTAAAGGTTACCATTGCTAACAAGTCTTTCCACCCTAATGCCGTACTTTTCCATCTTTTTCATCAGCCCGACATGGGAAATTGCCAGGGATTTTGCCGCCTTCCTGATACTACCGTTTTTCTGAAGCGCACTCCTGATTACCCCGGCTTCGAATTGAGCCACTTGCTCTTTAATGGAGCCCCTGCCCCCGGAACCGTTCCTGCCGGCTTTCGAACGGGCCGGGTGCAGTTCATGGCTGAAAAAAACCGCATTCTCGTCAATGACGCCCATTTCGCTTATAAATGCCGCCCGCTCTATCACGTTCTTCAGCTCCCTGACGTTACCGGGCCAGTCATGGGCCCTCAGCTTATCCAGTGCAGCAGGTGTAAGTTCAGGTATCCGCTTTTCAAGTTTACCTGCAAGCTGAAAAAGAAAATGTTCAGCCAAAAGGGGGATATCATCGATCCGCTGCTTTAGCGGGGGGATGTGGAGAAACAGCACATTGATACGGTAGTAGAGATCCTGCCGGAAGAGCTTCCTTTCAACCTGCCGGTCCAGGTTCTTGTTGGTGGCAGTGATGATCCTGGCATTGACTGATATCTCACTTGAACCGCCGATCCGGCGAACCGCCCGTTCCTGTACAACACGCAGCAGCTTTGCCTGGCAGGAAAGCGGTATTTCCGCCACTTCATCCAGGAATACGGTCCCGTTTTCCGCGATTTCAAACAACCCGGCCTTCCCCTCTTTTCTGCCCCCGGTAAAGGCACCTCCCTCGTACCCGAATAGCTCGCTTTCCAGAAGCTGCTCCGGCAGAGCCGCGCAATTGACAGGAACAAAACGGCCCGGCCGGTTTCCCGCGGCATGGATGGCCCTGGCGAAAAGCTCTTTTCCGGTGCCGCTGGCTCCGTAAATGGAAACAGACATATCCGTGCCCGCAATTTTGCGGGCAAAGGCAACAGCCTCGCTAACGGTCCTGTCCCGGCCCACGACATCACTGAAATCCGCAGGAGAAGACTCGGCAATGGATCGGGCCATTTTCCTGACTTCCTGCATATCTTTGGCAATCTCCACAGCACCGATTATCCGGTCTCCTTCATCCCGGATCGGCTTGCACGTGGAAACATACTGATACCGACCCTTTCTGGTGATAAGGTTCTGCTTGACATTGTCAGCCTTATTCCCTTTCAGACACCCGAGCAGAGTGTCGGCCGGGACATCCAGCTCCTCCACCGGTTTTCCCACGACCCCGTCTGCGTCACAGTCCAGCATTTTCCTTACAATCCGGTTCATGGTGGTAACCCTGCCGTTTTTGTCAACGGAGATAACTCCGTCACTCATGTTGTCCAGTACTGTCCGGAAACGATTGGTTTTTTCTTCATTCGGCAGAAACCGTATCTGCTTGATTTCCACAAGCTCCTCTATGGAGTGGAAAAGGGAAAAAAACTCATCTTTGTCAAAATCGCTTTCCCTGCCTTCGATCTCCACATACACCCGGGCCTCGTTGTTCTTCCGGACCACCTCCATGCACACAATGTTAAGCCCCTGGCCGGCGATCACCGCAGAGGTATCCGCCACAAGCCCGATCCGGTCGGTAAACAGCAGTTTGATTTTCAGATTCACTCAGCCCCCGTGACTTCAGGATGAAAACTTGACACTCCTCTTGTCATAACGTGGCCCGGTTGAAAATACAACCGTATTTTTTTCTACGGTTATCCTCCAGCAGATGCTCCCTTGCCCGGAAGATATCTTTACATTCTATTTACATTTATATTGACTTTAAATATCCACGGTTATATACTGATCCATGCGCGCCCAATGGAGACCATCCCTTTCAGCCACAACGAATGGCGGAATCACCGGGATTAAGGCAGCAGACGATCCGGTATAATTAAAAAACGGAGGTACGGATGACACCCGGTCTGACGGAAAAACAGCAAAAAGTCCTGGATTACCTCAAACAAAAGATCAACACCCCGGACGGAATCCCGAGCCTGCGGAAGGCGGCCCGGGACCTCGGTATCAGCCACGCAGCGGTTGATCAGCTTCTTAAGGCCCTTGAGCAGAAAGGCTGTATACGGCGGGAGGAAAAATACAGCCGGACCCTTCACATCCTGAATCGGACCGGCAGGCCGGCCGCCGAACACCGGTACTTCGAGATTCCGATCATCGGACATATCACGGCAGGGGTGCCCATGTACGCCCAGCAGGAATGGGACGGCACCGTACTGGCGGATTCACAGGTGTATCCCGGAGAGAACCTGTTCGCCCTCCGGGTCGAGGGGGATTCCATGAAAGATGCAGGGATCCTGGATGGAGACATCGCCATATGCAAGCCGAGGCAGTATGCAGTGAACAACGAAATAGTCGTGGCCCTTGTCCACAATGAAGAGGCCACGGTCAAGCGGTTTTACCTGGACCGAAGCACCGGATCCATCGAATTGAGACCTGAAAACCCCGACTTTCCGGTCCAGAAATACGGACTGGACGACATCCTGGTACAGGGCAAGGTCATAGGTGTCATGCGCGGTCCCGACGGCATGGAACGGCTCCACTGAAAAGGACAAATGCAATGGCCGACTCCGGACTTTATATCGGAACCAGCGGATATTCGTACGCGGAATGGATCGATTCAGGATTCTACCCTCCCGGTATCCGGTCCGCGGAAATGCTGAACTATTACGCCGGGCGATTTTTTGCAGCCGAGCTCAACTACACATGGTACCAGATGCCGAGAGCTTCCACAGTGGAAAAGATGTGCCTGCGTCTTCCGGAGAATTTCCTGGTATCAGCAAAACTCACCCGGACCATGACCCACGAGGTGGATAACCGAGGGTGGAAGGCCCAGGCCGGGCTTTACAAGGAGGGCATTTCACCGCTCGCGGAAACCGGGAAACTCGTGGCCATCCTGATCCAGCTGCCGCCGTCTTTCAAATGGACCGTGAAAAACAGGCACTACCTGGCATCGCTCCTGGATGAGTTTGCCGACTTTCCCCTTGCCGTGGAATTCCGCCATTGCTCCTGGGCAAAGCCTTCCGTTTACAAGGAGCTTTCCCGCAGGAACGCCGCTTTGGTGAACGTGGATGTACCGGACCTTGACTATCTCTTCCAGCCCGGCAACGAGGTGACCTGCCCGGATCTTTTCTATCTGAGGCTCCACGGCAGGAACAGGAGCGGCTGGAATTCCGGAAACATGCAGGACCAGTTCAACTACGACTATACCGGGGATGAACTTTCCTCCCTTGTTAAAAGCACAATCCGCCCCATGGCGAAAAAGGCCGCAGCCGGATGCATATTTTTCAACAACCACGTGGCTGCACAAGCCCCCCGGAACGCTGAACGCCTCATCTCTCTGCTGAAAAAGGGCGGGATCTCAACCACAGGAGGCAACACAGGGAAATTCAAATGACGCGGATAATTCATATGAATATCACCGATTTTGCAGCGGCGGTGGAACAAAACAAAGACCCGGCCCTCAAGGGCTGGCCCGTGATCATATCCCGCGGCGGCACATCAAGGTCTCTTGTATATGACATGAGCGAAGAAGCATTTCAGGAGGGAGTAAGAAAGGGGATGCCCCTTGCCGAGGCCCGGTCCAGGGTTCCCGGCGCCCGGGAGCTTCCGCCCTGTATGATCCGGTACGAACAGGCCATGGCGGATATCCTCAAGCGCGCCCGGACATATTCCCCACTGGTGGAAGCGGGATTGGACGACGGCCACGTTTTCATCGACACCTTCGGCACCGCCCGGCTTTTCGGTCCACCCCGGGACGTCGCCCGCAGCCTTGAACGCCGGATTCACAAGGATCTGGGGTTCACTCCGGTGTGGGCCCTTGCCTCCAACCGCCTTGTGGCCAAGGCTGCCACACGGACGGCAAAACCTTCAGGTGAAGCCATCGTCAAGACCGGAGACGAAGAAAAATTTCTGGCCCCCTTGCCTGTGAAAATTGTGCCCGGCATCAGCCGTAAGGATGCAGAAGCACTTGAGGATTTCAACCTTTTCACCGTATCCGGGGCCAGGTGCCTGACCCTGGAGGAACTCTCAGTTATCATGGATGACCGGGCGAACCTGGTTTATGAACGAATCCGGGGCATTGACCGTTCTGTGATACGGCAGGCCGAAAAAGGGAAGCGCTTTATCCGGGGCGATTACACCTTCAAAACCGACACCAATCAGCCGGATGATCTAAAAGGGGCGCTTTTCATCCTTGCCGGGGATATATGCCGCCAGCTGCGGGACAATGGGCTTCAGGCCCGGACCATCCGCCTTCGAATCCTCTTTTCCGACGGCACGGAGCGGTCCGCCCCTGTCGATGTAAAACCGCCGGCATCAGATGAATTCACCCTGATCCGGCGCGGAGACCCCGTTTTGGCAAGGCTTTCAGAAAAACGGGTCAGGATTCGCAGCATGGCCCTGGAATGCACACGGACTGCCGGCGCAGCCGCCCAGATGAGTCTGTTTTCTGAAAAGGCGGACAAGGAAGAGAGGCTTTCCCGGGCCGCCTTATCCATGGACCGGATCAGAAGACGGTTCGGGGTGCAGGCTGTCAAACACGGCATCGCCCTGTCCTCATGAAAAAACCGAGCCCGTGACATGATACCGCTGCTGGTCAGATCCCATTACTCCATGATGCAGGGCACAGGATCGGTGGAAAGGCTCTGCAGGCGGGCGGCCGTCCTGGGATACCAAAAGCTTGCGCTCACGGACCGGGACAACCTGTACGGCATGTGGCGGTTCGTATCAGCGTGCCAAGCCGAAGGTATCGAACCGGTCATCGGGGCGGAACTCACAGATCCTGTGAGTGAATCCATCGCCGTATGTCTGGTTAAAAATTCTGCAGGATACCGGAATCTCTGCCGGATAATCACCCGGCGCCACACCTTTCAAGGATTTTGTCTCAAAACGGATCTTCCACTGTATGCTGACGGGCTGGTTGTGCTCACATCCAATCCCGGTTTTCTGCTGCACTGGCATGAAAGAGAAATGGACACGGCAGCCTGCATGCCGGTTCGGCCGGTATCCCGGCACACTCCGCTGCTGAGAACTGCAAAACAGCTCCATGTACCAGTGGTTGCCGTGCCTGACAGCTTCATGATCGACCCGGACGAGATCCGGATTCACCGGCTTTTGCGGGCCATCGCAGACAACACCACCGTCTCCCGCCTTGCCCCGGCAAAGATTGCCGATCCCAGGGCGTATCTGGCACCGCCCGAGGAATATGAAAGACGGTTTGCCGCCTGCCCGGATGCAGTGAAAAACACCGGAAAAACAGCTGAACGGCTGACTTTTAAAAAACCGGCCTTCGGCACGGTTATGCCGCCGAGGGACAAAGCCCTTGCTGATCAGCCATTCCGGGTGCTGGCGGAAAAAGTTTGGGCAGGGGCCCGTGACCGGTACGGGAGCAAACTTCCGGGAAAGGTCATTTCCCGGATCGAACACGAACTTGCCATCATCAGGGAAAAGGGGTTCTGCGAATACTTTCTCGTTGTCAAGGATATCGTGGACAAAAGCTCACGTACCTGCGGCAGGGGGTCGGGCGCCGCCTCCATCGTGTCGTACTGCCTGAAAATCACCAATGTCTGCCCTGTGAAGTACAACCTGTTCTTTGAACGGTTCCTTAATCCGGGCCGGTCAGACCCGCCTGACATCGACATAGACTTTGCCTGGGACGAGCGGGACCATATCCTTGACTGGGTTCTGGACACGTACAAAGGGCACGCGGCCATGGTTGCAGGCCACATCTTTTTCCAGCCGCGGATGGCGGTCAGGGAAACCGCCAAGGTATTCGGCCTGCCCCCTGCAGAGATTTCAAAAATCACAAGGCAGCTTTCCCGCCTGTGGAACCCGGAAGCCTTTGATACCGTCACTGCCGGCACGTCAGCAGACACTTACTGTGACAAAGCCTCATCCGCACTGCAATCGATACCCGCCCGATCCCCCTGGCATGACATTCTCGCCTATGCAGCCAGGCTCACCGGCATCCCCAGATACCTTTCAGTCCATCCCGGGGGCGTGGTGATCACCCCGGACCCGATCGACCATTACGTGCCGGTCCAGACCGCACCCAAAGGGGTGCCGCTGATACAATGGGAAAAGGACGGGGCCGAGGATGCCGGTCTTGTCAAGATCGACCTTCTGGGCAACCGTAGTCTCGGCGTGATCCGGGATGCAGTGGCGGAGATCAACACGTCTGAAACGGCGTTCAAGGATTTTTCCACACAGGACCCGGAAGACGATCCTGACACCCGGCAAACCGTGGCCTTCGGCAACACCATGGGGTGTTTCTACATCGAAAGCCCGGCCATGCGGCTTCTGCAGAAAAAATCCCGAATGGGGGATTTCGAGCATGTGGTGATCCATTCCAGCATCATCCGGCCGGCTGCCAACGAGTTCATCAGGGAGTACATCCGGCGGCTCCACGGCGGCGAATACAAACCGGTGCATCCGCTCATGGACTATGTCCTCAACGACACCTTCGGCCTGATGGTGTTCCAGGAGGACGTGTCCAGGGTGGCGGTTTCCTTTGCCGGGTTTTCCCGCGCTGACGCGGACGGGCTTCGAAAGATCCTGTCCAAAAAGAGCAAAAAACGGAAGCTCGGTGATTATTATGAACGCTTTGCCAGGGGAGCCGCTGCAAGAGGGGCGGGCAAAGCCGTCATTGAAAAGGTGTGGAACATGATCATCAGTTTTTCAGGGTATTCCTTCTGCAAGCCCCACAGCGCATCCTACGCAAGGGTTTCGTTCCAGGCCGCATTTTTGAAAACCCATTACCCGGCACAGTTCATGGCCGCAGTTATCAGCAACCAGGGCGGATTTTACAGTACATTCGCCTATGTATCCGAAGCAAGACGAATGGGCCTTGCGGTGCGACAGCCGGATGTTAACCAAAGCGGCATCAGGTGGAGCGGCCGCAATACCGAACTGAGGGTCGGACTTTCCGCAGTCAGGGATCTGTCACACACCCTGATGAAACACATCATCCGGGAAAGGAAAAGAAAACGTTTTGATTCGCTGGAAGACTTTTTTGAAAGAACCCGGCCACCAGAGGACGAAACCAGGTCCCTGATACACTCGGGCGCCCTGGACAGCCTGGCCTGTGGTGCCAACCGGGCTGTAATTCTATGGCGGTACGCGGCATGGCGAAAAAACAAACCCTTCGGCAGAACCCCGGCCCTTCCGGAGGAACGCCGCATGGACCGTTTTCGAAAGGAATTCTCGGCAATGGGGTTTCTCTGCACCTGTCATCCCATGTCACTTTTCAGCGATATCCTGAAAGACCGGCAAATCGTCAAGGCAAAGGAGCTTCCTGCATACCGGGACCGGCGGATAATGACCGCAGGCTGGCTGATCACGGGAAAGCCCGTGAAAACCAAGCACGGAGATCCCATGGAGTTTCTAACCTTTGAAGACGAGACAGGAACCATTGAAACCGTGTTTTTCCCCGAGGTTTACAAACGGTTCAGCCATCTTGCCCAAAGAGAACAGCCCTATCTTTTGACCGGCAGGGTGGACTACGACTGGGGCGCCTATACCCTTACCGTGGAAAAGATGGAACCGCTTGAAATGGTTTACCTTTCCCCTCTTTGGGTTGTAAATTGAGGATCTCATCAACCAAATATTTCCCCCGGATGAATAGTTGCCGATTTGTTAACTCAAACCTGTCTCCCCACCGGATTCATGCAAAATCGACAGCAGAATCTTTTCTTGACGCCAACATTCCGACAGGCTAAATTCCACATGTCATGGCATTTAAATTTCCCGTTTCCGGGTGAAAGGAGTTCGTAAGGGATGGATCATCCGACAACGCACGTGTATAAAAAAGAAGATCTGCGCTGCTACATCGAAGGGGCCGCCCTTTTGGCAACCGGTGGAGGCGATGCCAAAAGGGTGGCTCATAATCTGCTTGAGAACAGTGGAGCTGAAACGGTTTACGGCATCAGCTCTTCATTAGTTCCCGAAACGGACATTTTAAATACCATGCAGGACAACCCCGGTTTCAAAGGCGTGGGCGGCACCACCTATCTTATGACCGGAGCGGATCTGGTCTCACACGGGAACCAGGGATGGATTTTCCACAATACATTTGAATATGCACGGCTTTTACAGGACGGTTCGCCTGGCTTGACCGTAACAGCCGATATTTCCGGCATTCTATGACAAAGGATATTTTGAAGGGAAACCGGCGACAGATGTGGAAAAAATGGGCACTTGCATACCTGCTGATCTTTGTTTTCACTTGCTCAGCCTGGGCGGTGAAATTCGATCACCCCTTGAATACGGGTGCTTATAACAACAGCATCATGCAGGACAAAGACGGGTTCCTCTGGATCGGGTGTTCAAGGGGCATCATCCGGTACAACGGATACGAAAAAAAGGTTTTCAAAGCAGGCCCGGATTCCCTTTCTTCCAATTATGCCCCTGGAATTTTCGAGGATGAGGAAGGGCTTTTGTGGATCGGTACCACCGGCGGCGGATTAAATGTATATGACAAAAAGGCCAATGAATTTACCTGGTATAAAAATGATCCGTCCGATCCTTCTACTCTGAACAGCAACCAGTTCAACTGGGCCCCGAATACCATCGACCAGGACCGGGAAGGATTGATCTGGATCGGAACCCAGGCCGGCGTCAATGTGTTTGACAAGAAAAAATCCCGTTTTGTGAAAAGTTTTCAACACGATCCGGTGGATCCCGGATCCCTTTTGCACAATTCGGTATGGACCGTAATGATCGACAGCAGTGACCGGATATGGATCGGCACCCGGGCCGGACTTGATTGTTATGACAAAACCGCCGGTACATTCACCCACTATCAACACGACCCGGCTGATCCGTCCAGTATCGGCAAGGGTAAGGTTTACGCGGTGCTGGAAAGCACAAACGGCGTAATCTGGGTCGGCACTTCCAAAGGCGGTCTGAACCGGTTTGACCGCAAAACCGGCACATTTACCCGGTATCAACATGATCCGGGTGACCCGGAAAGCATCTCCCACAATGAAGTATATACCATTTGTGAAGACAGTGCCAAAAATCTCTGGCTGGGACGCTCCTATTCCGTGGAAGTTGGACTTGAAAAATTCAATCCTGAAAAAGAATCCTTTGTCA
>JAWLES010000071.1:0-11692 GCA_041685935.1 Desulfobacteraceae bacterium
GGCATGCACCATGTCCCTTGCATATCCCCTTGAACATGTAAGGAGTATTCCAGGGGCTTCAACATCTTTGTTCACCACGAGAATCTGACAGGGTACATGAGAAAACGGTCCCTGAATCAGTACAGGGGGGTTTTTGTCAGGTCCGTTCAAATCCAGGTTTGTTAGTTTTTCAGTGATGGAAAATACATTTTTTCCATACAGGGCCAGAAAAACCGTTGCATCGGTTGTCTCTGTATATGCCGACTGATTGGGCATTTCAACGTCATCATCAGAAAAATGCCACACCGAAACCTGTGTCCGGTTCATCCTGTTCACCGCCATTTCACCGGTGAGTGAACTTTCTCCGTAATTTTCCGGAATCGAGAGGCCGGATGAACCCAATGAAGCCAGGTTGCCGTCCTGGACATCCCACCTGGTTTTGTGGCTGAGATCGGTTATCCAGGGCCCGTCCTCACCTTCGTTTGAATATTCAGTCACCACATTCCAGTTATGACGTTTTTCAACTCTGGCGGGCCTTTTGTCAAATTGTACCGGTGAACGTCTTATAATATCAACCATTGCAATCTTCCTTTATGCTTTCATTCTTTTTCCTTCAGGATCATAAAAAGGCATTGGAACGACTTGTGCTTCGGAAAGTTCCCCTTGGCACTCATCTTCATATACAGACAATGCGGTTCCGTTTTTCGCCAGAGGCTGCTCCACAAGCGCCATGCCGATTACTCCTTCCACGCTGAAACTCTTCCGGACCGTACAGACGTATCCTCTCACTCTGGAATCGTCCACAATAACGCAGCCGTCTCCAGGCGCCCTTGACGGATCTTTCATCTTGATTCCGACAAGTTTCAGGCGGCCCGTGTCATTTACCGTCTGCTCGAGGGCAACGTTGCCGACCGTCTTGGCTTCCTTCTTTTTGCGGTACCAGAGAAATCCCATGTTTATGTCTGTAAGGTTGGTACGCTGTTCGGATTCCTGCCCGAGGATAACATGTCCTTTTTCCATTCTCAGAACGTTCTGCGCTTCAACACCGAAGTTCCTGATATTGAACTCTTTTCCGGCATCAAGCAGAAGGTCCCATACCGATTCCATATACGAGGACGGCACATGCAGCTCGTAGGAGAGTTCGCCGACAAATCCGAGTCTCATGACCGTGACCTTGATTACATCAGAAACTGTGTACTCCTTGACCCCGGAAAATGGAAGTGCTTCATGCGATATATCCTGATCCACCACCTTTTCAATGACTTTCCTGGAATTCGGGCCGGACAGATTGATCACGCCGAGTGCGTCCGTGAGATTCACAAGGTTGAAGTCCCACCCGTCAAACCTGGTATGATACCTGATCCATTCCACGGTTGAACCAGCCCTTCCGGTGGAGGTGGTAAAAAAGTAGTCGTTTTCTGCCAGCTTGGTCACAACGCCGTCGTCGATGACGCACCCGTCATCGTTGCACATGGCGGTATACTTGACCCTGCCTTGTTTTACTTTTTCCATGTTGCTGATATAGACTCTCTGGAGCGCCTTTAAAGCATCCGGGCCGTGAATCCTGAATTTGCCCAGGGTGGACCCGTCAAGGATGCCCACATTGTTACGCACATTCTCAATTTCTTTTCTGCAGGAAAAATCATTTGAAAAGTACCTCGCCCTTCTCCACACTCCGAGCCGCCTGAAAATCCCCCCGTCCTTTTTCTGACGGTCATGCATGGGGGTTCGTTTGGCCATGTCGTGGTTGGTCCCTGCATACGTGGAAAGGAAAACCGGAACCAGAGGCGGGCGCTGATTGGTGGGCCTGATCTTTACGTTTTCCTCCGCCTTGAACTTGGCTGTATAAAGCGGAAGGTTATGGCCTGGGATTCCGCCCTGTCCCGGACCGGTACCTGCGGAAGTATATCTCTTTATGAGCTCTGGCACATCAAATCCTTTTTTGATGGCCTGGTTGATATTTTTTATTGTTGTGTCCTCATCAAAACAGATATAACTCTTTCTTCCGCTCACAGGCCCGGTAACGAACTTGCTTCCCCTCTGCGGGCCTGGCAGATCGGCCAGAGCCTCCTGCGCATCAAAAATCTCTTCTGAAAGATCGACCCCCAGATCAAAAGCAGCCTTGAGGCCGGCGAGCCTCCCGGATGCTTCAATGGAGGAGGGATTGGCAAACCCGTTGATTCTTCCGGCCACATGGGTTTTTTCCGGCAGCTTTGACGGCAGGAAAAATCCTGTGTGCTCATCAAAGGAAAGCTCTCCCTGATTAATGGTGATAGGGCCGGTTACCGGGGTCAGTCCTGCTGACGCCACAACAAGATCGCAAGAGTAGGTCTCATCCACAGTGCCGTCGATGGTGCCTATCCTGACACCGGTGACCCTTTTGCGCCCGAGGGCTTCCATGGCCACACGCCCTGTAAAGTAGGGTATTTTCCTTTTCCGGATCTTCTCCAGCAGATCCGGGTCCTGTCCGTCCTCCCGGAGATCCGCAATGCAGGAGACCTTTAGTCCGAGATCAAAGAGGTCCAGAGCCGCTTCAAGGCCGAGATCGTCCCCGATACTGAAAACGGCGGTTTTGCCGGGAAGAATGCCGTACGTCCTGCACAGTCTGTGTGCACAGCCCACCTGCATGACACCGGGACGTTCATTGTTTTCAAAGATCAGCGGCCGCTCAATACATCCGGTGGCCACCACCACGCTTTCAGCACGGATTTCAATATATCTTTCTTGGAAAGGGTCGGACTTTCCTCCCTTCTGGAATGCAGTGATCAGGTTGTTGTTGTAAGCACCGACCATTGAGGTATGCTTGAAAACACGTATATTCGGATCGTTTTCAACTTTTTCCGCAAGAGCCCGCGCTTTTGAATACAGAAAGTCGCCCTCTTCATCCACGCTTGTTCTGTATTCATAAAAACCCCCGAGCCAGGGCCTGGATTCAAGCAATACCACTCTCAATCCGTTTTTGGAGGCTTCATGCGCCGCACATAGACCTGCAGGTCCTCCGCCTATGACACAGACCTCGGTTTTCGGGAAAATTTCATCAAATCTTTCATGCCTGCTGAAATTATGATCCAGGGTGCCCAGTCCGGCAGCCTTGCGGATCTGTTTCATTGCAAGGGGCCACATTTTAGCCGGCTTGTGCATGGTATGGTAATAGAAACCTGCGGGCATTGCCCAGTCAAGCTTGTCTATGAATCCCATCATGTCTCTCTCCGCAGACCCCTTGACGTTCTGCTCCTTGACATTCATGCCCTCCCGGGCAAGGATATTTTCAGATCTTTCATTGGGAATATCGTCGATCTGCATGCAGGTATTGCTGCATTCTCCGTCCAGGCTGTACAGTCCCCTGGGCCGATGGTATTTCAGACTTCTTCCGAAAATCCTAACCTGGTTTGCATACAGCAGCGTTGCCACAGTGTCCCCTTTGAACCCTTCATACCGCTTTCCTTTGTAGTTGACGGATACTTTTTCGGAAGTATTCACACGTAAAGTGGGCAGGTTTTTCAGTCTGTTCATCATTTGGCCTCCGAATCTGAAATTTCAAGGTTGGTTCTTGTATCCCGGTGAGTGGAGAACCATACACCGCATCCGTCCCTGTGATACCACCACTCTTTCTGAATTCCAGCAACACAGTTGTTCATATGTACATAATCACACCAGTTCTCAGGGGTCATCCCCTCTTCATCAGGTCTCGGCCCCTTGTCCTCTCCGCCGTACCTGAATTCATATCCGTCTCTTTTGCCGCATACCGGGCAGGTTATTGTCAGTGCCATTTTATGTCTCTCCTTTCATGCTTGGGTGTCCGTGCCGGTCCGTATAAACCGGTGATTTTTTCAGCCGGCGCGGGAAACATCAGTTGTCCGCGCTGTAATTGACCAATGCAGCGGTTTCACCCATCAGCCTGTGCTGTTCAAACCGTCTCATGGTAAATGGTTTCAGTATATCAGGATATTCATCCGTGGCCATGAACTCAGCCATATATTTACCTGTGGAGCTGCATGATTTGAAACCGAAATAGCCCCATCCGCAATCCATGAAAAAGCCTTCTATATGATCGTTTCCATCCATGATCGGGGCCATGTCAGGGGTCATGTCAGCAAGACCGGCCCAGATTCTCATGAACTTCAGTCCCTTCAGACATGGTAAAAACTGAGTCAGCGCCTCGGCCTGGTGTTTGATGTAGCGGGCGGTGGACAATGTGGTGTAGTTGGGCCAGTCATCCATATGGGCGCCGGTTGCAATTTCACCCTTCAGTGTCTGGTTGCAGTATACATGGTAGGCACCTGAAGATATAACATGATCAAACAACGGTTTTATCGGCTGGGTTACCATGGCCTGGATTGTAAGTGCACTGATCGGCAGGCGGATTCCCAGCATTTTGTTGATAACTGCCGAAGAGTAACCGCCTGCGGCTACAAGCACCTTTGAGGTATTGATCCTTCCCCTGGTGGTATCAACCGATGATATTTTTCCCTTTTCCGAGTTGATGGCTGTGACTTCAGTATCCTGATGAATTTCAGCACCGTATTTGGCAGCTCCCTTTGCAAGGCCCCAGACCACTGCATCGTGTCTTACGATTCCGCCGGGCGGGTGGTACATGGCCCCGTGGATCGGAAAGGTAATATCCTCGTTTATGTTGATGGCAGGCTCCATCTCCTTTAGCTGTTTAGCATCGAGAAGATGGCTTTCCACACCCAGAAACTGGGCGGTGCTGACATTCATGCGCGCAGCCTTCATTGCGGCTTCACTATGCATCAGGTTGAGATTGCCGCAGTTGTTGAACATCAGATTGAAGTCCAGCTCCTTTGTCAAAACAGGCCAGAGCTTTAACGCTTCATTGTACAGGGGTACGTTTTCCTGTGTTCTCTGATTTGCACGGACGATTGCGGTGTTCCTCCCGGCGCCTCCATATCCGATGTAATTCTTTTCAATAATTGCAACATCCTTGATGCCATGATCTCTTGCAAGAAAATAGGCAGTGGCAAGCCCGTGGAGCCCCCCTCCAACTATAACCGCATCATAGCTGGATTTCAGGGGTTTCCTCTCTCCCCACAGCGACTTGTTTTTCTTGTTCAGCATATTGATCTCCTTTGCCGGTTATATAAATTTAGGGTTACAAAGCCTTTTTAAATCCGATGCCTTGATTTGTAAAGATTTGTCATGAACACCGGGATTGAAATAGACGGTATCCTTGTCCGCAAGTTCGGGGTCCATGTAGACGGGCAATTCGGTCATCTGGCCGAAAGGCGGTACACAACCCACTTCACAGCCCACTGCCTCTTTAACCTGCTCAGGTTTGGCAAACGAGACTTTTCTGGTTCCCATACCGGCTGCCGCTTTTTTCCAGTCCACCCTTTTGTCTCCAGGCAGTACCAGCACCGCCATTTCCTTTTCCTTGGTCATCAGCACAAGGGACTTGACTGTCTGTGCTTCATCAGCGCCCAGGGCTTCAGCCATGGCCGGGTTCGTGTATACCGGCTCGTGTCCGTGCACACTGTACTCCACCCGGTTTTCATCCAATATCCTTATAATGTTTTCTTCAAGTGTCAATGCATTTCTCCTGCCGGCAAATTATTCAATACCTGTTTCTTCGCTGTCCACGTTGAAAATTCTCTCCCTGGTTTCGGCAAGCTGGGTTTCATACTCTTTATCATCGGTTCTTTCGACACCATTTATATGCCTTTTTATGGTATCCCTTAGTTCAGGATAGTATATCTTCTTTCTGGATTCCTCGATAAGCTTTGCATGCCACTGATTAAAGGAATCAATATTGTTCAGCGTATGATCCGCGTTTTTGGCCCCGCCTTTGGCTATGATTTCCCTTATCCCGGTGATCACCTGCCTGTCTTCCGGCAGATGGAGCGGAATCACGAAGTCATGGCGGGTTTTCAGCCAGATCCGTCTTGCTTCACGCTCCCGGTCGCAATCCTGGATAAATTTCTCCTTGCTGAAATAGTTCAGGCTGCCCAGCGCCCCCAGGGAATGCCGCAGGATATGAACCCCGTATTCCCGAAGGGTGTTCCTGCTCAATTCGGATTCTTCAACCGCAAGCTTGATATCGTTGATGATGCTGGTGCTGCCGCCTGACTGGGCGGAAGGAAGTCCGGTAACCCACATGTTGAGCCGTGCCATGGCAGAGTTGATGATGGGCTGTCCCGGGTCGCTGTAATCAAGGTCCCCTCCGCTGCCGAGAACATCAGGGATTCCCCCGTGAACACAGGTTACGCCCGGCTTGATGGTCTGTGCCAGAATTATCATGAACAGTACCTGTGCGTGCACCTGCGTTAACAGAGCCTCCGGGCTTGCAGGACCTGTTGATGCTGCAATGGTTAAGTCGAGAAGCAGCACGTTTTTACAGTTTTTAATACTTCTGATAAAGGAGTTTACCATTGAGGGCATGAACGTAAGGGATGTTATTAGGCTTGTCCCGTCCAGCCAGTCCTCCTTGCCTTTGAAAAAACCGATATCCTCGTCAGACATATTTTTCGTAAATGTCATTTTCAGATCAGAGAAATATTTCTCCATCATCTTTGCGCATTCTATGTCCGAAATGCTTTTGTCGGTTGCAACAGGGATGCTGAAAATCCCGATACTGTCATTGTATTCTCCTGCAACCCTGCAGATATCCTCGAATTCATCCTTTGTTGCAGGCAGAAGATCGTCCCGGTCAGGCCTCAGGAGAAACGGAGGTGTTGCTCCCACACCGAATGCATTTTCTCCCGGATCTTCTTCAAGGTCGGTGGGAGCCATATCAAGGCACTCTTCCACATACTCCTCTTTTAACGGAATAAACAGAGCGTCCTCGTTTTCAAAATCAATCGCATCCGCCTCCATCAGAATTTCCATCAATTCGGGACTCGAAGAAATATCCATTCCGATTTCAGTGATAATCCGCCGTGCATTTTTGTCTATTTTTTTATAGAGCCTTTTTTCCTTTGACAGGGCATCCATATCCTCTATACGTTCTCTTGCCACAGCCCCTTCAGGGCTTTTGGGATACTCTGCCGCAACTTCCCTGTAGTATTTTTTCGCCTTCTGAAACTGATAACTGGTTTCGGAATCCACGGCAGCATCAAACAGCCTGATAATTTTCTTGTGCCTCTTTCTCATTACATGGAATCTCCTATATCAAATTATAAAAAGTGACCCTGAAACCCTTCTTATAAAACGGTTCAATGCTTTTATTCAATTACTTCATCAACTATTTGTGCAATATCCTTTATTTTCATATCGGAACCGGCTTCAGTCAGACCGTCCGTGAGCATCGTCAGGCAGAAGGGACAGGCGGAAACAACAGTACCTGCGCCTGATCCCGCCACTTCTTCAGCTCTTTCATTGTTGATGCGTTTTCCGATGGTTTCCTCCATGAACATCCTGGAACCTCCGGCCCCGCAGCAGAACCCCTTGTATCCGGAACGCCCGAGTTCAACAGGGGCGGACCCCCCCGACACTCTGCTGAGAACATCCCTGGGAGCCTGTACGATTCCGTTCCACCTGCCGAGGTAGCACGAATCATGAAAAGTCAGTTTTTCCATGTTTTCCCTGCTGACGGACAGTTTCCCTTCATCAAACAACTGCCTGATCAGTTCGGTGTTGTTAACCACTTCGTAAGAGGCTCCGAAATCAGGATATTCATTTTTGATTATATTGTAGCAGTGAGGGCATCCGGTGAGTATTTTCGCAGGATTGTACTGGTTGATCACTTCAACATTCTGCATGATCAGCATCTGGGCAAGGTATTCGTTCCCGGCGCGCCTGGCCATGTCCCCGTTGCAGACCTCCTCAGGTCCGAGTATTGCGAAGTTGACTCCGGCCTTCTGAAGCACCCTTGCCATTGCTCTTGAAACCTCCTTTCCCTTGTCGTCAAAGGAGCCGGCACAGCCCACGAACCAGAGCAATTCAGCCTCCGGGTTATCCGACATCAGAGGAACGTCCATATCCCTGCACCAGTCCGCCCTGGTATCTGCAGGAAATCCCCAGGGGTTTGCCTGATTCTCGAGGCTTGTAAAGGTTTCCACCAGTTCAGGCGGAAACTCGGCCTCCATTAAAACCCTTTGTTTGCGGATTTCAAACATGAAGTCCAAGTGCTGGATATTAACAGGACAGATATCTTCACAGGCGCGGCACGTAGTACAGGACCAGATCTCATCTTCAGTGATTCTGCCGTTTTCCCGAATGATCGGAAGTACCGAGTCATACTCTTTTGCAAGGATGTATTGACTGTTGTCAAAGAGTTCTTCTTTCAGGTCGTGAATCAGTTTTTTGGGGGAAAGCGGCTTATCCGTGCCTGAGGCGGGGCACTGCTCTTCACACCTGCCGCACTCTGTGCAGGCGTAAAAATTGAGTACGCCCATCCAGCTTGTTTCACTGACTTTTGCAAGCCCGAATGTTTCAGCCTCTTCATCCTCCAGATCGCTTTTTGCAATGGCTTTTTCCCTTTCAAGCGGCTTTACGAAAACGTTGGGAACGGCGGCAAGGAGATGAAGGTGTTTGGATCCTGGTATATAAACAAGGAAGCCCAGAATGGTTCCGATGTGGATATAATAGAAAATTTCATGAAGAACAAAGAGCCCTGCCCTGTCCATTCCGGTTAAACCGGTAAGCGAAATAAATATGCCTGAGACGGGAAACACATTTTCATAACTGAATCCGTGGTCCCCTGCAGGCATAATTGACTGCACCCCGTTAATCAGCATAAAGGTGATAATGATCACGCTGGTGAACAGAATAATGTAGTTGGCGTCTTTGCCCATACTCAGATAGTGGGGCTTTACTACCGTTCTTCTGTAAAGTGCATATGCAAGGCCCACCAGCACAAGAGGGGCAAGTATGTCCGCGATATACAGGTAAACCGAATAGATGCCCGGTATAACGAGTCCGGGTTCAAATCCCGGGAACACCCCTTTTATCATCAATTCCAGCGAGTGGGGCTGTACAGCAATGAATCCGAAAAAAATAAGGGTGTGGGCCCATCCCGCCCATGTTTTACGCCTGACATTCCTCTGGCCGAGGACATCGGCAATGCTTTCCCTGATCCGGTCGGCCAGCCTGTCCGGGGAAAAATCCGATTTTCCCTCCACCGAAATCATCAGCCGGTAAAGATGTCTGACTTTGACGAAAAAAAGCCCGAAAGCTCCTGCAAGTGCCGCCAGCATAATTATAGACTTGACTACAAAATAGCTCCCCATTCCATTCCCCCATCAATTCGGTCAGGTTTACTTGTCTTTAAATTCCCTGAGCACCTCGGTCAACACAGGAACAACCTCGAACATATCTCCGACAATGCCGTAATCACATTTTTCAAAAATCGGAGCGTCTTTATCATTGTTGATCGCCACAATCACCTTGGAAGTCTTCATGCCGGCAAAATGCTGTACAGCTCCGGAAACACCGCACGCAATGTAAAGATTCGGGCTTACGGTTTTACCTGTCTGGCCCACCTGCATTGAATGCGGAGCGAACCCGGCATCAACAGATGCACGGGAAGCACCCACCGCTGCACCGATAACTTCAGCACACTCCTCCAGCATTTTATAGTTCTCAGGCGCTCCTATGGGGCGGCCGCCCGTGATAATTACAGGTGCTTCGGTCAGCTCCATCCTGCCCTGCTGACTGGCTTTGATCTCTTTTACAGTGACTTTGCCGCCTTCGGAAATGTCTGCGGTAAACTCTGCTGTTTCAGAATCAACCCGGTTTTCAACAGGGTCAACTGCATTGGGGCGCAGTGTAAAAAGGACTACGGATCCCTCAAGTTTAACCGTGGCCATTGTTTTACCGGAAAAATGTGATTTAACAGCTGTTCCGGCTCCATAATCAATGCTCTGGATGTCAGACACATAAGGTGCATCCAGAATTGCACACAGTCTGCCGAAAACATCCCTTCCAGGGGCGGTGGCGAGGCCTGCCATGTATTTGAGGTCAAATTCTTCAATTGCTGCAGCAAGCGCTTTTGCACAGAGATCAGGGCTTGAATTGATATCACCTCCGGCCACCCCCAGCCTGACAACCCTGGAAGCACCGTATGCGGAAAGCTCTTCAGCTGCTTTTGCTGCACAATCCTGGGTGACGAAAGCGACAACCTCATTTTCCCTGTTTCCCAGAGCGGCTGTGATAAGACCGTAGTTTATGTTTTTCACGGCTCCGTTTTCAGTTTCTATTAAAACACCGGTTTTAGGCATTATCTGTCCTCCATATCTTTAATATTTCTACAGGATCTTGTTGTCTTTCAGGGTCTGGACCAGCTCTTCCACACTCTCTCTTACATTGCCCTGCATCATTTTTGCCCCTGATCTTTCCGGAACCGGTTCGAGTTTCAAAGGTCCTTTGTTTGAAGCAGGGATATCAACACCGAGATCCCCTGGTTCAAACTCCTTGATCTCTTTTTTCTTTGCTTTCATGATATCGGGGAACTTGGGATACCTGGGTTCGTTCAGGCCTTTTGTGGCCCCTATCACACAAGGGGTGGACATTTCAAGAACTTCTCTTGCGCCGCCTCCGATCTCCCTCTCCGCAGTTGCGGTTTCGTTCTTCACTTCTAGTGCGGAGATTTCGTTTGCAACCGGAAAATCAAATGCTTTTGCAACCCTGTAGGGCACCTGGGAGCCTTCGGTGTCCACTGAAGTTTTTCCGGTGAAAATCATGTCAGGGGCCCCGTCGTTTTCAATCGCCGCTTTGAGCGCCTTGGAAGCGGTCCTGCTGTCAAGGAACTTGTCATCCGTTTTCACAAGAATACCCCTGGTCGCTCCCATTGCAAGTGCGCTGCGCATGGTTGTCGCAGCCTGGGCCGGCCCCACGGTTACAATGACAACCTCCCCTTTGCCTGCTTTTTCAACAAGCCTCACCGCCTCTTCAAGGCCGTATTCATCGTACGGGTTTACGACGAATTTCAAACCGGTGGTGTCATAATCATTTTCGCCCTTGATTTTGATATTCGCCGCCGTGTCCGGTACATGTTTCACACATACATAAACTTGCATATCCACATCCTCTTTCCACTGGTTTCAAAATTATCAGGCCCGGCAGCCGGCCATAAAGCCGTCCGCCGGGTCATTTATTCTTTTTTTACGCCTTCATTCTGCTGTTGTCAGGATCATAGAGCGGCATTTTTTCAACTTTTGCGTGCCGGTTTTCCCCGAGGATATTCACTTCAAGCTCGGTCCCAGGCTCTGCAAGATCAGGTTTTACATATCCAAGTGCAATGCTCTTTTCAATCCTGTGACCATACCCTCCTGCGGAAGTCATTCCAACGTATTCACCATCCTTGAAAATTGCGTTGTATCCCAGGGCCTCAGCACCTTCCGTCTCAATCACAAGTGCCACCAGCTTCTGTTTTACGCCCTCTTCCCTGACTTTCTGCAGCGCCTCCTTGCCGCGGAAATCCTTGTTCCACTTCACGGTCCAGTCGATGTTGGTTTCAAGGGGGTTGTGGTGCACCGTCTGCTCGGATTTCCACCCCAGAAATCCCTTTTCAAGGCGCATGGATTCCATGGCATACATACCGGTCATCTCGAGTCTGAACTCTTTACCTGCTTCCATGAGAGTCTCAAAGAGAGGAATCTGCTGCTCAATGGGGTGGAAAATTTCATACCCGAGTTCGCCCACGTAGTTGATACGGTTAATCATGCATTTGACCCTGCCCACAAAAATTTCACGGCTTGCTGCAAACGTTACCGCCTCAGCGGAAATGTCTCCGTAGCATACTTTTTCCAGAATATTG
>JAWLES010000072.1:0-11658 GCA_041685935.1 Desulfobacteraceae bacterium
GAATCGGACAAGTTATCTTCAATTTTGAAAATTTACGGTGTATACAGGGAAGAGAGCACAGGGGAAACCATCGACTGGAGAGTGCACCGTACCCCGCTCGGACTTTTCCTTTTTGTCATCATCGGGTTTATGGCAGGCATGTTCGGACTCGGTGCGGGATGGGCAAACGTTCCGGTCCTCAACCTTTTGATGGGTGCGCCGCTTAAAATCAGTGTTGCAACCAGCAAATTTCTCCTTTCCATAACAGATACGTCTGCAGCATGGATATACCTCAATAAAGGGGCCGTTATACCTATGATGGTTGTTCCCTCACTTGTGGGAATCATGCTCGGCTCGTTTATCGGGGTGCGGCTGCTCAAAATCGCCAAACCCGTATTTGTAAGATGGATGGTGATCGTCATTCTTGCCTTTGCCGGACTGAAAGCTTTGTCAAAAGGGCTTGGATGGGGACTGTAACGCCTGATAATTCAGGACTCAGGTTTCAACCTTCACCAATTCATAAACAAGGAGAAATATAATGAACCAGGACAACAACGCAAGACTTGAAGCAAGCGATGAGCAGGTGCTGTATGCTTCTATCTTAAATATAGGAATGTATGCAGGGCTTGCCATGCTGTTGATTACATTCGCCCTTTATGTTTTCGGAATCGTGGCTCCCTACATTCCGGTGGAAAAACTTTCCGACTTTTGGACATTGAGCGCGCATGATTTCCTTGCGCACTTCAATATCCAGGACGGATGGGGATGGGTGGCCATGCTCGGATACGGCGATTTTCTGAATTTTATCGGTATCGCATTTCTGTCCGGGGTAACCATTATCTGTTACGCTGCAATCATTCCGACGCTGCTGAGAAACAAGGACATGATCTATGTAGTGATTGCAATACTGGAAGTGATAGTTCTTGTAGCGGCTGCATCCGGATTCATCTCGGTCGGCGGTCATTAAAGTCAACAAAGTCAACTGAGCTTTCAACCATTTCAGGGAGAGCGTTGCCAAACGTTCTCCCTGTTTTCCTTCCAGTTCATCCGGTGATATTTATATATCCGTCAGCAACCGCTCCCCTTTGGACTCAAAGCCCGCGTGGCTGATATCATCAAGACTCTGTTCAAGCACCTCCACCTCCTGGCCCCCTGCAAGGGCAATATCCGTGTCGCCGTGTCTTTCAAGCGCCACAAGCACCTCCATGACACTCAGGGATTCAATTGGTCTTGCCGGTTGATACCCTTCGTTTTCCTCTTTCAGACTCACCCTGGAAAGAACGCCTGCTTGAACCAGGTTGAATAAAAACAGCTTGGTGATTTTAAACGGTACCTTGAGCTCGTCCGACATCTCACTGCAGGTCATGGGAGATTCCCCCTTCCTGAAACGGCTCACGCAAAGATGAACGATTCGAAGACAAATCAGTTTGCGACTCCGGATGCTGATTCCATCGTATGTCATATCCTGATCATCGATATTGTTGACATTCTCTAAGGCAAACGAAATTTCCGCCCCGATCAACAGGATGATCCAGCTGACCTGCAGCCATATTATAAACAGCGGCAAAGCGGCAAAGCTCCCGTATATTGCGTTGTAGTGGGACACGCCGACCTGGAGGTTGAGATAGATGATCTGTCCGATCTGGTACAAACTTCCTGCGATGATTCCCCCTACAGCCGCTGTCTTGATATTCACCCTGGTATTGGGAATAAAAATGTAGAAAAAGATAAAAAGAAGCCATATGGAGGTGAACGGCAGATACTTGAGGGAAAAGGTGATCAAACCCTGGAACGGAATGCTTGAGTTTTCAATAAAATCGGTGAGCCTGGTGGCCACAAAAATGGTGGCGCTTCCGGAAAAAATCAGAAAAAACGGGGCGACAAACACAAGAGCGATATAATCTGCAAATTTGCGTACGACGGGCCTGCTTTCCTTTACCCACCATATTGTATTGAAAGACTCCTCAATGTGGCTGATCATTTTAATCACCGCCCACACCAGAAACACAACCCCCAGTC
Source organism: Desulfobacteraceae bacterium (assembly GCA_041685935.1). Lineage (GTDB taxonomy): Bacteria > Desulfobacterota > Desulfobacteria > Desulfobacterales > Desulfobacteraceae > JAIPEK01. The sequence continues at coordinate 1,999 of JAWLES010000072.1, forward strand.
CTGCTATGATTCCGCCTTTGGTCCGCTGCAGAAGATTGAGGGAAAAAGTAATCACCTGGTTGATAACCTCTTCCTGGCCTGGAAAAGTATCAAAAAGCCTTTGTTCCAGCATTTTTTCAACACCGAATCCCTTTGAGATACCAAAGGCCATTGCCAGAACCGGAACAATGGAAAGAAGGGTATACAGTGTAAGGGCTGATGCCCTGAGATTGCACTGGTCCTCTTTAAAGCATTTTGCTGCGAATGCGAAACACCTTGCATACCGCTTCAGACTGAACCAAACCTTATCAACCGCTGCTTTTGTGTTCATTCTCCTCCTTTTTGCTGCTGAAGCCACTGTTTAAGATGGAAAAGGCCCTCCCGAATGGACACCCTGGGCTCGTATCCCAGATCCGTTACAGCCCGTGTGATATCAAACCAGTGGGAGGTGGCCAGCTCCTTTGCAACAAACCGGGTCATGGGAGGCTCGCTTTGAATACGGAACAGCGTGTACACCATTTCCAGCATCCACCCTGCAAGATATGCTGTTTTACCTGAAATCCTTCCCTTTATCGGTTCGAGCCCTGCAGCCTCCAGAAACGCATCAGCCATGTCCCATTTCGAAACCGGCTCATTCTGGCTGATAAAATAAATATTCCCGGACAAGCCCGAATTCTCAGCCAGCCTGTCTGAAGCGAGTAGATGCGCATCTGCTGCATTGTCAACGTACACCGTGTCAACAAGATCATCAGCCGGGCCGATTCTTTTCAGCCTTTTGGCCCTGCTGATAATCCCTGGGACAAGGTGGGTGTCTCCCGGCCCCCATATCAGATGGGGGCGCAAAATAATGGAGCAAAGCCCGTTCCGTGCAGCCTCAACAACTATTTTTTCCGCCATGGCCTTGGTTTCAGGGTAATAACCGCAATATTTTTCAGGATACGGAACGCTCTCATCCACTCCTTCCATATCAGTTCCGTCAAATACCACGCTTGGTGAACTGGTGTAAATAAACCTGGACACTTCCTTTTCAAGGCAGGCCTTTACCAGTGTTTTCGTTCCCAGGACGTTAGGTTTGTAAAATTCCTCCCATTTGCCCCACACACCGGCCCGGGCAGCCGCATGATAGACTGTATCGATCCCTTCCACCGTACGCGCCACTACTCCTGGATCGCATATGTCCCCCTGTATCTGGCGGACCCCCATGTCGGAAAGATCCTGATACCGGCTTCTGGAAAGGGATGTAACACCTGCCCCTTTTTCAACAAGTTTTTTGACAACCGCTTTACCGAGGAACCCGCCTCCCCCGGTCACCAGCGCATTTTCAGGATTATCCGGCAACTATCCCCCCTTTGTACAGTACAAACCGTTTGCGTAAAATTAAAATTCCTTTGCGTTCAGGCCCTCTTCCATGTAAAATATCATGGTTTTTCACAATATAATAAAAGAGTCATCAATGAAAGTAAAAGAAAAAGTACTTTGTGTGAAAAGGGAGGATTTGCCCGAAACCTGGGTTTATCCCAAAAGTATCGTGCGGAATGATCCGGAAGGCTTTTTCCGGACCTGTGCCGAACTGAACGCAGAGTTCAAACAAAGGGACCAAGTGGAAACGGACCCGGCATACAAACAGGTCATCCCCTATGTGATTCTTCAGAGTTCCGACCGCTCATATACCGCAGTATACCGCAGAGCCGGGGGAGAAAAAAGGCTGAACGACCTTTGGTCAGTCGGTATCGGCGGACATGTGAACCCGGTGGACGGGGAGGAAAATGACCGTTCGTTTGAAAACCTTATCCATACCGGCATGATGCGCGAACTTGATGAAGAGTTCGAAAAAAGGCCGCCTGACGAAGCACCCGTCTTTCTCGGCACCATCAACGAGGACCGGACCGATGTGGGGTCGGTTCACATCGGGGCTGTATTCCGCATTCTAACCGATAACCGGTCAGGGTACATACCTGGCGACGAACTTGCGGATTTCCAATGGGTCCCCACGTCCGAAGTCAGCTCGCTGAATCTGGAACTCTGGTCGATTTTCGCACTTAAGCTTATTCAACAATAAACCGGTTCACGATTCCGTTGAGTTTCTCCGCCATATCTTTCAGCTCTCCCGCCCGGTTCTGAACCTGGGCGCTGTTTTCCGATATACTGGTTGAAGCGCTGGAAACCTCTGCGATATCCTTGGAAATGTCATTGGAAACCTGCGAACTTTCCGCCACGTTCTGATTGACCTCCTGGATGCCGGAAGAGAGCTGTTCCACATTTGTGGATATTTCCCCTGTGGCGGATGACTGCTCCTCAATTGCCGAGGCGATGGAGCCGACGATCTCCTGGGTGCTGCTGATGGCCGATGTCACCTCGGAAATCGATTCCGCCGTATGACCGGACACATTCTGGATATTGTCGATCTGGGCCTTGATATCAACGGTTGCCTCTGATGTCTGACCGGCAAGAGCCTTGATCTCGGTTGCCACAACAGCAAATCCCTTACCTGCGTCACCTGCCCTTGCCGCCTCTATGGTCGCGTTCAGGGCCAGAAGGTTCACCTGTTCAGATATATCCGAAATCGTCTCCACAACCTTGCCCACGGAGTTGGCTGCCTCTTTCAGCTTGTTCATCTGGGAAGATGCGTCACTGGTTTTTTGTGAAGCCTCTTCTGATATGCTTCTTGCCTTTTCCGCATTGGATGCGATCTCCCGTATGGTGGAATTCATCTCTTCGGCAGCAGAGGCCACCATGTTTGCATTGCTGGACGATTCCTCCATGGAAGCGGCCACGCTGTTGAGGCTTGAACTCATCTCCTCTGCAGCAGTGGCGACACTTTCCGCCTTGTCAGACATTGACCTGGCACCACTGGACATTTCGTCAGAAATACCTGAAAGCTGGTTGGAAGACTTGTCCACGCTGGAAGATTCCCTGGCCAGCTGTTTGATCATGGTCTGCAGATTTTCAAGGAACACGTTAAACCACTTGGCAAGCTCTCCGAGTTCATCCTTGGAATTGATATCGATACGTTTGGTCAGGTCCCCTTCCCCTTCTGCAATATCCCTGAAACTGGCGATCATGGAATTCAAGGACCGGGTGATGCCGAACACGATAAACAGGCAGAGCGCTGCAATTGCCAGAAACAGAAGACCGGAAATGGTCAGCATCTGGATTTCCATGGACCAGACCTTTTTGTTGATGGACTCTTCCGTCTCCTTTTTATACGTATCAATGTTGTCAATATATACGCCGGTGGCGATCCACATATCCGTTCCGGGAATCATTTCCGCATAACTGATCTTGGGCGTATCCCCGACCCCGGGTTTATCCCAGACATATCGTACAAATCCGCCTCCATTTTCGGCCTGTTCGTACAGTTCCACAAACAACATAACCCCGTTTTTGTCTTTCAAGTTTCCCATATCTTTTCCGACCAGATCCTGATTGATATGAGAGAGCACAACCGTTTCCCGACCCGTAAAAAAATATCCGGAATCATCCTCTTCATACCTGATACTGTTGAGTAGCCGGTTGATGATGGCGGTTTTTCTCTTTTCTTCCTTCACATCAGAAAGCCTCTTCCCCAAAGCCACGGCCATGGAATGAGTCGCCACCTTGAGCTTTGCCTTCTGGTCCTCAAGCATCACCTTTTCCGTGGCAGTAAGACCCATGTCCCTCACGCTGTTGCTGCTGTTTATGGCAAACCAGGCCATGCATGCGAACAGAACCAGGATTAAAACAATAATGATGTACATTCTCTGTTTTACAGTGAATCGGTTCAGCATCTCTCCTCCTTCAAACGGATTGTTTTCTTTGAGTGGCAGGAACAACTGGCCTTTATGGTACAGGAAACATTATATAAATACCATAAAAGAATTGAATCCTCATGTCAAAAAAAAATCATATTCATTTTTTTAAAAAAATACATTCGGAAAAAACAAAGGGGAAAAACTGGAAAGTTACCTAAGAAGGCCGGGAAGCCAGGTAACGATCTGCGGGAACACAAGCAAAAGGAGGATGGTCAGAACATACGCAGGCAAAAAGACAGACACCCCCTTGAATACGTCCTTCATGGGAATATCACCCGCGACCCCGGCAACAACGTAAGTCGTAGCGCCAACCGGCGGTGTAACCGCACCAAGAGTGGTGAGCACAGTCACGGTTACGGCAAACCATACCGGGTCATATCCCATGTTCACTGCCAGTGGGAAAAAGATCGGAATAGTTATCAGCAGCAAAGCAAGAGCATCCATGATAGCTCCTCCCAGGATATAGATCACACTTATCAGGAGCATCACGGAAAAATCAGAGAGATCAAGCTCTGACACAAATGAGGCCAGATCAAAAGGAATCCGGGTCACAGAGAGGAACTTCCCGAATATCATGGCACCCGCAACCAGCATGATCACCATGCATGAAACCTTTAGGGTGTCTATGACCGCGTTCCTGAAATTTTTCCACGAAAGTGTTTTTCTTATCATGCTGATGACAAGCGCAAACAAGCTGCCTGCCCCTCCAGCCTCGGAAGGGGTGAAATAACCGAAGTAGAGGCCCGTCATGATAAGCACAAACAGAATAATCATTTCAATTCCGCCTGAAAGGGACTTTACCCTCTCTTTCAGGGAGACTTTTTCGCCTGCCGGCCCCCAGTGGGGAAAAATCCTGCATACGATATAAACGGTGAGCATCAAAAACAGGGTTAACAGGACACCTGCGCCCACCCCGCCGTAAAAAAGCTTTGCAATGGACTGCTCCGTGGCAAGCCCTATTATAATCAAAACCACGCTCGGCGGGATGACCACCCCGAGTGTCGAGCCGCAGGCGATCGCCCCTGTGGACAGCACAGGGGAATACCTGTACTTGTTCATCTCCGGAATGGCAACAGTGCTCATGGTTGCAGCCGTTGCCGTGTTTGAGCCGCATATGGCTGAAAAAGCACTGCAGGCCGCCACCGTGGCCATGGCAAGGCCTCCGCGGATGTGGCCGATCCATGCATAAGCCGACTTGTAGAGGCGCTTGTTGACCCCGGAATAAAACGCGATCTGACCCATGAAAATGAAAAGCGGAATCACCGTAAGCCCGTATTTGGAACAGACCGACCAGAAAACCGAGCCTGCCATATCCATGCCTGCACTGACATTGATGATGCATGAGAAACCGGCAAAACCAACCACGGCCATGGAAAATCCCACAGGCATGCCCAGGAAAAACAGGATAAATATCAGAATCCCGATACCGATGATGCCGATTGCAAGAGGAGTCACTCTCTGCCTCCGATTTTCTCAATCACCTCATGCAAAAGGAGCACTGCAAGGATGAACACCCCGAAGGCAGTGGCAAGTATAAACGGGTAATACGGAAGCCGCAGCGTCTCTGAAAGCTCTCCCACATCCTTCAACACAAACGCCTTTTTAACAAGCTGAAACGAGAGCATGCCGAAAAAAGCCATGCAAACACCCTTGTTGATGACGGAAAGAATCCTTTTGAAAAAATCAGGCAGACGGTCATAGACAATGTTTACATAAAGATGCTCTTTTCTTTCGTGGGAAAAGGCCAGGGAAAAAGCAAAAATCAGCGCCCCGAAAAAGCCCATAAGCTCATAGGTTCCCCTCACCGGCAGGCCGAATTCCCTGAAGAGAATATTGGCACCGGTGAGAAAAACCATCACCATAAGAAACACCCCTCCCAAGAGCACCTGGAACTTATTTATTTTATTGAGAATATACCTTATCAATTCTATCGGCTTCTCTTTTCAATACGTTCCCTGATGAACTTTACCACGGATTCTCCGTCAATCCCCTTCTCATCCGCGTTTGCCACCCAGTTGTCAATGATCGGGGAAAGCTTTGAATTCCATTTTTGAAGCTCCTGGGACCCCAGGTTGATAAATTCCACGTCCTGTTCGTTTTTCGACCACTGAACCGCTTCCGTGATGTGGGCATCCATGTATTCTCCCGTCCACAGGGACTGTTCCTCGATCATGTCGTTCATTACCTGTTTGACATCCTCGTCCAGGGCATTCCAGGAATTCAGGTTCATGACCACTGCAAACGGATACACCACTGTTTGGGTCATGGTTACATATTTACAGTCTTCTGCAAACTTGAGGTCCTTCATCACTTCAAGAGAGGAAAAAATTCCCTGGACGACGCCCTTCTGAAGTGCTTCAGGAGTTGCCGACATGGGCATTCCGATCTGGTTGGCCCCCCATATTTCAAGTATCCGGGAAGCTCCGCCTGAAGCTCTCAGATCCAGGCTTTTAAGGTCATCCAGAGTTCGAATCGGCTTTTTGCTCATGATGTTGGCAGGGGCCGTGGTAAACATGGCCAGCACCTTGACCTTGTCAAAAGCCTCGGGCTTGAACCGGTTGTAAAGATCCAGCAGTACAAGGCTTCCGGTTTTTGCATCAGGAATCATTACCGGAAGGCTGACCCCGTTGGTGACCGTGAATCTTCCGGGCTGATACGCCATGCAGACATTCCCGATATCAGCCTGCCCTGCAATCACGCCGTCCATCATATCCTTGGCCCCCAGGAGTGTTCCGCCGGGATATGTATTGATTTTCACCTTGCCGTCCGTACGCTTTTCCACCTCTTTTTTCCACCGCTCCATCTGGACGCAGGGAAATGTGGGTTCCGGCGGGAAATTTGCGTAATTGAGCTGAACAGAACCGGCATCGACGCTTGAAACGTGGAAAAAGACCGTACACATCAAAGCCGTTGCCATCAACAAAGCCTTCATTTTCAATGCTTTCATCTGCTTCTCCTTTTTATTCATTGTCGTTCTTTTCCCTATTGTCAAATACGCGTATGCTCTTTCTCTGGGTTCTCGGCAACGTATTCGGATCCTTTATCACAACCTCGGCTCTCACAAGAAGTTTTCTCCTGATCTTATCCGAAACCGCTGCTGAAAGCGCCTTATTGCTGTCACTGGAAACACTCTCATCCCTTTCCACCCAAAGGGTCATCATGTCCCGGCCGTCATCTTTGTGGTCGAGATTAATCCGGTATTCACTGGAAATCCCGTCAATGCCGCTCAACAGGTAATCCACCTGGGCCGGGTAAATATTCACCGCGCGATAAATGAACATGTCGTCGCTTCTCCCGGTGATCCGGCCGTGCCTGGGAAACGGAACACCGCACCTGCATTCGCCGGGAATTTTCCTGGTAATGTCATGGGTCCGGTACCTGATAAGTGGGGTTGCCTCCTTCTTCAGCGATGTGATCACCAGCTCTCCCTCAGTACCTGCAGGCACCGGTTCAAGAGTGACCGGATCGATAATTTCGTAAACAAACAAATCATCCCAGAAGTGAATACCTTCGTGGCAGGAGCAGTCAAGACCGGTCCCGGGACCGTAGGCCTCGGTCATGCCGTAGATATCGTAAATCTCTTCCACACCGGTTAATTCCTGGATACGCTTTCGCATGGCACGGCCGTGCCGCTCTGCTCCCAGTATAATCTTCTTCAGGTTGATTTTGCCGAAAAGGTCTCTTTTTTTTATCTCTTCAGCCATAAGCAGTGCCATTGAAGCGGTGGAACAGAAAACAGTGCTCTGCATGTCCAAAAGCATTTCAATATGCATGTCCGTGTTCACAGGGCCAAGAGGCACAGCCATGGCGCCGAACCTCTCGCACCCGAGCTGGAATCCGGCCCCGGCCGTCCAAAGGCCGTATCCCACTGCGATATGAACCCGGTCCTGTCTGGTCAGCCCGGCCAGTTCATAACAGCGCGCAAACATATCCGCCCACACGTCGATATCCTTTTGGGTATAGCAGAGGATCTTGCGTTTGCCGGTGGTGCCGGAAGAGCCGTGTATCCGGACGATCTGTTCATCATCCACGCATTTGAGTGCAAGCGGATAGTCCGCTTTCAGGTCCTCTTTGTCCAGAAGGGGCAGGCGCCTCAAGTCGTCAAGGTTTTTTATGTCTTCGGGGTTCACACCTGCCTTTTCAAACTTGGAACGGTACAGGCCGGAATTGTCCATGGCGTGCCGTACCGTTTTTTTCAGGTTTTCAACGCGCCCGGCCTCAAAACTGTCATTGTGTATATCATACGGAATAAATCCCATTATGCTCTTTCTCTCCTGTATTCGTATCCGGTTCTGAACGCGTCCAGGGCACTCCGGATCACTTCCGGGCTTTTTCCCTGAAACCGCTGTTCTATCCGTGCACAGACTTCGTCGTACCCGCACAGCCCTGACCCCGCCACAAGGGCCCCGAGCATGTAAAGGTTCACCGAAGGACTGTTGTCCAGGTTGGCAAGGCGATCCGCATCAACCGCACTCACCCCTTTTTCGACAGGTTCGCCTTCCGGCATGTTCACGAAACAAATTCCGCCCTGCCTGACAAAAGAGCGGTGCTGGTGAAAGTTGTCAAGGGTGAAAGCCACGAGAATATCCGCACATCCGGGCCGAACAAGCGGACTTTGAAAATCCCCGGTCTTGAAATGGGAAATCACTGTCCCGCCCCTCTGGGCCATTCCATGGGTTTCGCTGGTGAGAACCGGAAACCCCTTTTCCATAAACGTGCCTGCCAGAATGCCGGTTATCAGAAGAACTCCCTGTCCGCCGACACCGCTGATCACGATCTGCTGTTTCATATTATATCCTGGCTCCGGTCATTATTTTACAGTTTTGATTGAATTTTTGGGACACACAGAGACACATACCCCGCACCCGGTGCACAAGCCATAATCGATTGTTACATTATCGCCTGATTCAGACATCACAATAGCAGGGCATTCAAAATGGGAAAGGCAGTATCCGCATCCGTCACAGGTATCCTCCACTTCCACTTTCACGTACCGCTGCCTGATTTCGTCCCTGGAGAGCGAAAGAAGGCAGGGAGATTCAGCCAGAATTACTGCCGGGCCGTTTTCAACTGCATATGAGACACCTTCTTTGACAAGGGCTGTAAAATTCTTCACATCCAAGGGATTGCCTGATTTGACATACTCGATTCCGCAGCCTCTTACCACCTGTTCGATGTTTACTGCAGGAACCGGATTGTTTCCCGCGTCGACTCCTGAGGCGGGTGTGGGCTGATTGCCGGTCATTGCGGTGGTGCGGTTGTCCAGTATCACCAGCAGGAACTTCGCCTTCTGGACACGGGCATCGATAAGAGCGGGAATCCCGGAATGGAAAAACGTGGAATCCCCGATGGTGGCAACAACGGGCGGACGGGCGTCATCCCCGAATGCATGGGAAAATCCTGCTGCCTGGCTGACAGCGGCCCCCATGCAGAGCACGGTGTCAACGGCCCCGAGGTTCATGCCCAGGGTATAACACCCGATATCACTTGTGTAGATACCCTTGGGCGCGGCCCGCTTGATTGCGAAAAAGCTTGCCCGGTGAGGGCATCCTGCGCACAGGGTCGGCCGTTTGCCGATCGCAGGCTCCACCACTTTCGAAGTAGACGCCACCGAAACAAAATCTGCAATTACCGATTCTACGATTTCCGGGGAAAGCTCCCCCACTGAAGGGACATGGCCGGATTTTTTCCCTTTGACCTGATCCCTTGCCGCAAGCTGCAGTTCAATGACACCGGTGGTTTCCTCTATGACCAGGATATTCGAATGTTCCTGCAACAGCTCTTCCTGGAACCGTGTATGAAGGGGATACGGCTGGACCACCTGGTAAAGGCTGACCTTTTCCATAAGGTCAAGATCCTGAAAAATGTCTTTGGCATGTGCCGCGCAGAT
>JAWLES010000073.1:0-11606 GCA_041685935.1 Desulfobacteraceae bacterium
GAGGTCATCAAAGCGGCGGTCTGGCAGGTGAAGGTGGGACGGGTGAGGCTTTTGTTCCTTGATACCAACCTCAGGGAAAACTCGGCCTTTGCCAGAAACATCACTTCCAGGCTCTATGCCAGCGACCCGGATGTCCGCGTTGCCCAGGAGGCGCTTCTCGGCATCGGAGGTGTCCGTGCCCTCAAGGCGCTGGATATTTTTCCGGTGGTTTGTCATCTGAACGAAGGGCACTGCTCTTTTGCCTGCATGGAAAGACTTTCCATGATAATGGACAAGTACGGTGTGGATGTTGCCGCTGCCGTGGAAATTTCCAGGCGAAGTTCGGTTTTCACCACGCATACCCCTGTGGCTGCAGGGCATGATGAATTTTACGATTCCGGTGTAACCCCTTATATCCGGGATTTCACTGACCGATTCGGCCTTTCCGGGTCAGAGATTCTCTCATGGGGCAAGCCCTATGAAAACAAGGATACTGAACTGTTTTCAATGTTCGTGCTGGGGATGCATCTTTCCGGTTATATTAACGGTGTCAGCCGGCTTCACGGACAGGTGGCCAGAAAAATGTGGACGTGTGCATGGCCAAAGCGGTACCCGGAAGAAATTCCCATCACCCACGTGACCAACGGGGTTCACATCCTCTCCTACATATCCGCCCAGAAGTCCGCCCTGCTTGAGCGTTATATTGCAACCGACTGGGGAGAAAAAGTCTCTGACCCGGAAATCGTTGCAAGGATTGATGAAATGGATGACGAGGAGCTCTGGCGGACCCATGAGATTGAAAGGGCAAGGCTTGTCAGACGCTGCAGGCGTCTTTTGATACATCAGTACGGATTGCGTAACGCACCGAGATACGTCATGGACGAGGTGGAAAACGCACTGGACAACACAACGCTGACCATCTGTTTTGCACGGCGTTTTGCCACATACAAGCGGGCGGATCTTTTGCTGAAAGACCCGGAGCGATTGCTCCGCATAATTAATTCGGAGCGCCGGCCTGTCCAGTTTGTATTCGCAGGCAAGGCTCACCCGAGCGACAACGAGGGAAAAGAGCTTGTTCAGAGGATAGTCGAATTTGCAAGAAAGCATGAAGTCCGCCACAGGTTTGTTTTTATCGAAGATTATGACATCAACGTGGCCAGGTACATGGTCCAGGGCTGCGATGTCTGGCTGAATACGCCAAGGAGGCCTAACGAGGCCTGTGGCACATCCGGCATGAAGGCGTCAGCCAACGGAGGGCTCAATCTGAGTATCCTTGACGGGTGGTGGTGTGAAGCCTATCATGAAAAAAGGGGATGGGCAATCGCTTCAGGCGAGGTGCATGATGACCATGAATACCAGGACATGGTGGAAAGCCAGGCGCTGTATAACCTGCTTGAAAATGAAGTTGTACCTTGTTTTTACGACAGAAAGAGCGGCAGTGCACCGAAAAAATGGATCAATATGATGAAAGAGGCCATGAAAATGGCGATACTGGAATATTCAAGCCACAGGATGGTGAAAGATTATTCAGACCGGTTTTATCTGCCTGCATCGAAAAACCTCAAGCTTCTCACTGAAAATGATGCCTTGGCAGCAAGGAAGCTGGCCTCCAGGATGAAGCGGCTCGATAGCCTGTGGGACGGGGTAGAGGTTGAAAACCCCGGCGTTTTGCAGTATAATTCCTTTAAGGTGGGGGATACCTTCAGGGTAACCTGCCGGGTGGACCTGGGAGAGCTCTCCCCTGAAGAGGTCCGGGTTCAACTCTACTACGGCCGCCTGAAATCGAATGATGAGCTTCACGGAGCGCGAACCGGAGACATGTGGATACAGGAAATCCTCGGAGAGGGAGCGTACATATTCGCATGTACGGTCACGTGCGAGGATTCCGGAAGGTTCGGTTATACGGTCCGTACGGTGCCGAAAGGGGATGAAGTTCTGACCGCCACACCGGGCCTGATCACATGGGCCGCACAATCCTGAGCCTTGTTGCTGAATGGAGGGAACCATGCATGAAAAGAAAAGAAAACCCAGGATCCTGATCGTGACCCCTGAAGTAACCTATCTCCCCGAAGGGATGGGCAACATGGCCAACTACTCCGCCAAAGCGGGAGGCCTTGCCGATGTTTCAGCCGCGCTTATCAGCGCCCTGTTTGATCTTGGGTGTGATGTGCATGTGGCTCTCCCTGACTATCGGAATCTGTTTAACGATGCTCCCGAGGTTTTCAGCAGGGAACTGGTGAGGATACGGCAGCGGCTCAACAACGAGAGAATTCATCTGGCAGAGGACCGGGCCTTTTACTATTTGAACACGGTCTACTCGGGATACTCCGACCAGGATGTAAAGGTGTCCCTGGCATTCCAGAGGGAGCTTCTGTACAATATCATCCCGCGGGTCAACCCGGACATTATTCACTGCAACGACTGGATGACCGGACTTGTTCCGGCCATGGCAAAACAGTTCGAGATTCCCTGCCTGTTCACCGTACACAATATTCATACGGTAACCGCAACAATGGCGGAAATTGAGGACCGGGGAATTGACGCCCCGCTCTTCTGGAATTATCTCTATTTCCGGAATCCGCCGCATAACTATGAGGAAAGCAGGGAGTGGAACCGGGTGGATTTTCTTGTTTCAGGGGTGTTTGCATCCCATTATGTGAACACGGTGAGCCCTTCTTTCCTGCAGGAGATTGTCAGCGGCCGGCATCCCTTTGTTATCGAACCGCTGCGTCAGGAGCTTGCAAACAAGCTGCACGCAGGATGCGCCGACGGAGTGCTCAATGCCCCGGAACCGGAGTTCAACCCGGCGGTGGACGAGAAGATCCGGTTCAATTACGGGCCCAAGAACCACAGGAGTAAGAAGGCGGAGAACAAACTTGCTCTTCAGGATATCCTCGGACTTGATAAGGATGAAAACGCCCCGCTTTTTTTCTGGCCCTCCCGGCTCGATCCGGTCCAGAAGGGGTGCGGACTTCTTGCCGATATCCTTCACAATATCGTGGCGGAATACTGGGAGGATCGGCTCCAGATAGTTTTTGTGGCCAGCGGCCAGTACCAGGTGCATTTTACGGATATTGTCCGGTTTCACAATATAGAAAACCGGGTAGCGGTTTGTGATTTTGTGGAGGAGTTATCCCATCAGGCGTTTGCTGCTTCCGATTTTATTCTTATGCCGTCCTCTTTCGAACCCTGCGGTCTTCCCCAGATGGTCGGCTGCATCTACGGAGCCCTTCCTGTTGTGCATGATACCGGCGGACTCCATGACACCATCCGGCAGATGGATGTTGAAAATCACACCGGTAACGGGTTTCTGTTCAACGTTCATGATTCAGGCGGTTTGAAATGGGCGGTGGACAGGGCAATGGATTTTTTCAGGCTCGACGCGGACGTCAGGGAAAACCAGGTAAGGCGCGTGATGATTGAAGGGGTTCTTGAATTCAATCATGCGGAATGTGCTGAAAAATATATTCAACTGTATGCAAAAATGCTGAAAAGGCCCTTTCTTGTCTGATAACTATATCAATACTGACCCTTATCTTGCCCCTTACAGGGACGGAGTGCTGAAGATTCTTGAATATACCAGGCTGAAGGAGCGGCTGATCCGCAGGTATTTCGCACCTTCCTTGTACGGGTTTGCTGATTATCACCTGGCATTCGGCCTTCACGGAACCCGGGACGGCTGGATTTTCAGGGAATGGGCTCCCTTTGCCGATTCCATCCATATCATAGGCCAGGCCACGGACTGGGAAAAGGATGACCGTTACAAACTCGAGCGCGTCAGTGATGCAGGTGTTTTTGAAAGACGGTTCGGAAAAGATGCGTTTCATCACAAGGATCTTTATCGTCTGAAAGTGGAGTGGGACGGCGGTGAAGGCGACCGGATTCCCACTGCAGCCCGCAGGGTGGTGCAGGACCCGGATACCTTGATATTCAATGCCCAGGTCCTCGATTCTGAACCGTTTCAATGGCAGGTGCCTGAATTTGAATCCCGGCCTGATCCTGTTTTGATTTACGAGGCCCATGTGGGCATGGCCCAGGAAGAGGGCAGGGTAGGGACTTATGCAGAGTTTGAAAAGCATGTTCTGCCGAAAATCAAAAAAGCCGGGTACAATGCGATTCAGCTGATGGCAGTGCAGGAGCATCCCTATTACGGTTCCTTTGGATACCATGTTTCCAGCTTTTTCGCCCCGTCATCCAGGTTCGGCACACCCGAGGAGCTGAAAAGCCTTATTGACAAGGCCCATGCCATGGGTCTCAGCGTTTTTATGGATATCATCCATTCCCATGCCGTGAGTAACGAAGTAGAGGGTCTTTCCCGGTTTGACGGTACTGACTGCCAGTTTTTTCACGGGGGCGAGAGGGGATGGCACAGGCTCTGGGACTCCAGATGCTTCAACTACGGCAAGCTCATGGTGCAAAGGTTCCTGCTGTCGAATCTGCGTTACTGGCTAGAAGAATTCAACGTGGACGGTTTCCGGTTTGACGGCATCACAAGCATGCTTTTTGAAGATCACGGACTCTCAAGGTCGTTCACCAGTTATGATGATTATTATAACAGTGGCCTGGATTTGGACGGGCTTGCGTATCTCTATCTTGCCAACCGGCTTGTGCACAATATCTCCCCTGCCGCCGTGACCATTGCAGAGGATGTCAGCGGTTTCCCCGGGCTTGCCGCCCCTGCGGAAAAGGGAGGAATAGGGTTTGACTACAGGTTTTCCATGGGAGTTCCGGACTACTGGATTAAACTTCTCAAGGAATATGCAGATGAAAGCTGGCCCCTGGGAACCTTGTGGCATGAACTGATTTCAAGCCGGGAGGAGGAAAAGACCATCAGTTATGTGGAATCCCATGACCAGGCCCTGGTGGGAGACAAGACCGTTATGATGCGGCTTATGGGTGAGGATATATACCACGCCATGTCGGTTTACAGTACCGGTCTCAAGACTTTCAGGGCGGTAAGCCTGCACAAGATGATCCGGCTTGTTACCATCGGGACAGCCAAAAGCGGATATCTTAATTTCATGGGCAACGAGTTCGGCCATCCGGAGTGGATCGACTTTCCGGGTGAGCCCAACAACTGGTCCTACCAGTACGCAAGACGCCAGTGGTCGCTTCGGGACAACCATGTTCTGTATTACAGCAAGCTTGCAGAATTTGACGCCGCAATGATCAAGCTTGTAAAATCAGGCAGGGTTCTGGATTCCAAAAGGCCGGATCTGCTGCATATCCACGAAGAAAACCGTGTCATCGCATTCACGAGGGGAACTTTTGTTTTTGTGTTCAACTTTCATCATGACCATTCCTATCAGGACTACATGATCCAGGCTCCGTCCGGGACCTACAAAACAGTCCTGAACACTGACGAATCAAGGTTCGGGGGGCACGGCAGGCTGGTGGACGACCAGGTTCACCATGCACGTGAAGCAGAAGGGCTGAGCCTGTATATTCCGACAAGAACAGGGATCGTTCTCAACCGGATGTAACAGCTCTCTTTTCGGGCATACTTTTGTGAAACCCTTTCCTGACTTGCTTCTTGGCCGGCGGTTTCTGATCGCCTGGTTATCTTTCCAGCATTTGTTTTAAAAACTGTCCGGTGTATGAGGAGGGGACATCTTTTACCTGTTCCGGCGTTCCCGTGGCAATGATTTCTCCGCCCCTGTCTCCCCCCTCCGGGCCGAGATCAATGATATGGTCGGCGTATTTAACTACATCCAGGTTGTGCTCTATGACCACCACTGTATTGCCGGTCTCCACAAGCCGGTTGAGGACGGTGAGCAGTTTTTTGATATCATCCGTGTGAAGGCCAGTGGTGGGCTCGTCAAGAATATAGATTGTCCGGCCGGTGCTCCGCTTGCTAAGTTCCCTTGCAAGTTTTATCCGCTGTGCCTCCCCGCCTGAGAGGGTGATGGCGGACTGGCCGAGCTTTACATATCCGAGTCCCACATCCACAAGGGTCTGGAGTTTGGATCTGATGGTGCCAAGCTTGTCAAAGAATCTCAGAGCCTGATTGATGGTCATATCCAGGACTTCCGCGATATTGTTCCCCCTGTATCTGATATCAAGGGTCTCACGGTTGTAGCGCTTTCCGCCGCAGATGTCGCATGATACGTAAACGTCAGGGAGAAAATGCATTTCGATTTTAATGATTCCGTCTCCTGAACAGGATTCGCACCTGCCGCCTTTGACGTTAAAACTGAATCTTCCTGGTTTGTATCCCTTGGCCCGGGCTTCGGGGGTCTGGGCGAAAAGTTCCCTTATGTGTGTGAATACACCGGTGTAGGTTGCGGGATTGCTTCTGGGGGTTCTGCCGATGGGGGACTGGTCGATATGAACCACCTTGTCGAGATATTTCAGCCCGGAGATGCCGTTGTGGGTGCCGGGAATCGCGCGGGAGCCGTGAAGTCTGTTCATGAGCGTGTTGTAAAGTGTGGTCAGTACCAGTGTGGATTTTCCTGATCCTGACACCCCGGTTACACATATGAAGGTGCCAAGGGGAAAGCTTGCTGTAATGGATTTGAGGTTATTGGAAGCCGCGTCTTTGATCACCAGGGCTTTACCGTTGCCATTCCGTCTTTTCCCGGGTATTTCGATCCTCTTTTTTCCGGAAAGGTACTCTCCGGTGAGCGAGGTTCCTTCGGCAGCAAGTTGTTCAGGGGTGCCGGAAAACACCACTTCTCCGCCGTTAATCCCTGCTGCGGGGCCCATGTCGATGACATGGTCGGATGACAGGATGGTCTCTTCGTCATGCTCCACCACAAGAACCGAGTTGCCGACATCCTTGAGGTTTTTCAGGGTGTCGAGCAGCCTTTTGTTGTCCCGCTGGTGAAGTCCGATGCTGGGTTCGTCCAGTACATACAGCACACCGGTGAGTTTGGAGCCGATCTGGGTGGCGAGCCTGATTCTCTGGCTCTCTCCGCCCGACAGGGTGGCTGCGGAACGGTCAAGGGTGAGGTACTCAAGGCCGACGCTTTTGAGAAACCCGAGCCGCTCCTTGAGCTCCTTGACTATTCCTTCAGAGATGAGAAGGTCCTTTCCTTCAAATGCAAGTGAGTTGACAAATTTTTCCGCATTTTCCACGGACATGGCTGTGAATTCATAAACAGCCAGTCCCTGTACCTTTACTGACCCTGATGATCTGTTAAGCCTCGTACCCCTGCATTCAGTGCATTTTTTAAAACTCAGGTACCGTTTGATGTCTTCCCTTGACCAGTGGGAGTCGGTTTCATGGTACCGCCTGTTCAAATTGGGTATAACACCTTCAAAGGGTTTGTTGTAAAGCTTTCGCTTTTTGCCCCTCTCCATGTAAAACGGAATTTTTTCCTTTTTGGATCCGTACAGGATCACGTCCTGGAATTTTTCATCAAGCTCTTTGAAAGGAGTATAAATGTCCTGGTTGTAATAAGCGGTCAGAGCGTCCAGGAACTCCATGAACTGCACTGAGTTTTTTCCGGACCATGGCAGGACCGCCCCGTCCCGCAAAGAAAGGCTCTTGTCCGGTACGATCAGGTCCGGGTCGAAACGGGTGACCGATCCGAGACCGTCACAGCCGGGACAGGCTCCCTGGGGCGAGTTAAAGGAAAAGCTTGCAGGAGTGAACTCGGGGTAGCTGATTGAGCACTTCATGCATGAGGAGTTTTCACTGAACAGGGTCTCCTCTCCGGTATCAGCATCCAGGATGGTGACGACACCCTGTGTGAGTGAAAGTGCAAGCTCAACCGAGTCGGTCAGCCGCTTTTCAATTCCGGGTTTGATGACCAGCCGGTCCACAACCGCATCAATGGTATGTTTTTTTGTTTTGGCAAGTTTGGGCGGTTCCTCTGTTGAATAAATCTCCCCGTCTATGCGTACCCGCGCAAACCCTTCCTTGACAAAACTCTTCAGCGTAACTTCATGGGTCCCTTTTTTATTGGTGACCACCGGCGCGAGAACCATGATTCTGGTGCGGTCCCCGAGCGAAGTGATTCTGTCAGTGATCTGATCCACGGACATGGAGGATATGGGATCGCCGCACTTGTAGCAGTGGGGGACCCCGACTCTGGCATACAGCAGCCGCAGGTAGTCGTATATTTCAGTGACTGTGCCAACCGTGGACCTGGGGTTGTGGCCGGCTGTTTTCTGTTCGATGGAGATGGCCGGAGAGAGCCCCATGATAAAGTCCACATCAGGTTTGTCCATCTGGCCGAGAAACTGCCTTGCATAGGTGGACAAAGATTCCACGTACCGTCTCTGCCCCTCTGCATAAAGAGTGTCAAAAGCAAGGGTTGATTTTCCGGAGCCTGACAGTCCGGTGATGGTAACAAGACGGTTTCTGGGAATTTCCACATTGATATTTTTCAGGTTGTGCTCTCTGGCACCCTGGATAATAATTTTATCTGAACTCATTATTTTTTCTTTTGATTTTTCGCCTGAAATGCGGCAAGTTTTACTGCTTCCATAAGGCTGGTATAATCTGCAAGCCCTTTCCATGCGATGTCATAGGCGGTGCCGTGGTCAACCGAGGTGCGTATGATGTCGAGTCCCAGGGTGGTGTTGACTCCGTCTTTGAAATGAACCATTTTGAACGGAATAAGTCCCTGGTCATGGTACATGCAGACCACACAGTCGTATTTTCCGTTAACTGCATGATAAAATACCGTATCAGGCGGCAGAGGGCCTGACACATTCCAGCCCCGGTCTTTTGCCAGACGGACTGCCGGTTCGATCACCCTCTCTTCTTCATCTCCGAACATGGAGTCTTCTCCTGCATGGGGATTGAGGCCGGCAACAGCAATTCCGGGCCGGTCTATGCCGAATCTCCGCACAAGCGAGGTGTTTGAAAGCTCAATGGTTTCAAAGATTTTTTCAGATGTAAGACAGCCGGGTACTTCGGATATCGGCATATGGATCGTCATCAGTACCACCTTGAGCCGATGTCCGGTCATCATCATGGCATACCTGCGGGCCCTGGTGCGGCTTGCGATAAGTTCGGTATGCCCGTGAAATTCACTGCCCGCCATTTTAAGGGCGGTCTTTGTCACCGGGCTTGTGGCAAGGGCATCTATTCTTTTGTCCGCAGCAAGGTCCGCGCCTTTTTCAATATACGAGAGCATGGCTTTACCGGTCTCTGCCGAAGGTTCGCCCGGAACCATTTTTTCGGCATCAACAGGGTATCCCGGAATAATATTCCTTCTTTTATCGTTGAATACGGCATTGTCCACAGAGTCGATTCCGGAAAATTCAATTTTCAGTTTTAACAGTGCTGAAGCCTTTTCAAGAACGGTGATGTCTCCAATAACCACCGGCCGGCAGAACCGGTCAATGCCGCCTTTTGCGAGCAGTGATGCAGTGATTTCCGGCCCGATTCCCGCAGGGTCTCCCATTGTAATACCGATGATCGGAAGATATTCAGTCCCTGTCATTCAATTGTATCCGGCATGGCATCAAGTTTCAGAAAAGTCCGCACCTGTTTAGGGTTCTTTATAATAAGCCTTATCATACGATCAAGTATACCCCGCCGGGCCTTTTCTGTAAACATGTAACTTTTGAAATTGTGAAACCATCTGAAAATATACACAGTTTAAAGACCGGTTCATTAAAAAAGAAAATCAAAGGAAAATTTAATAATTTGAAGCAAATTGGAGAAATGGATTTTTTCAGAATTTGGGAACCCCTTTGTGATTGCCCATATTTCATTGCAAAATAGCAGGTTATAAAAGCACTTGTAATTAGGGGGGATTGTCCTGTTTCACGGCCTTATTTTTAATTAAAACAAATACTTATGAATGAGCGCAACCCGGTTTCCAAACATCTTTCTAACAAAGTGTTATCCGATTTGACCTTGAAAAAGATATGAAATAAATATAGTTCATCTTTTTCAAGCACTTTGTATTTCTTGTTAATCATTGGTTATTGTTAAATATCTGCTGTCGAACGTATTATTTTTTTTAAAAACAGTATGTAAAAGAGCCTATGTCTGAAGAGCGTATGGAAAATTATTGGAACAAAGTAAAACAGAATCTTGAGGAGAGCCTGCCCGATCACAGTTACAGAATGTGGGTCGAGCCTGTAAATTTCATGGATGCGGATGAAACCACCATAAAACTCTCCTGCCCCAACAGCTTTTTGGCAAGAAGGATTAAGTCCAACTATCTTTTGCGGTTTCAAAAGGAGCTTTCCAAATTCGGCTTCAATGATGTACGAATTGAATTTTACACGGAAAAACGCAAGGCTCAAACCAAAGAGCCGGTCATGGAAAGTACCGCCGCCCTGCCCATGTCCGCAGGCAGGGTAAGGCCTGAAGAGGTGAAGCAGATGCCGCTTCCCGGTATGAACATGAGACCCGGTACCGGACGGCTTTTGAATAACGGACATACGTTTGATGATTTTGTGGTGGGTAAAAACAGCAACTTTGCCTACTCCGCATCCCTTTCCCTTGCCAGGGGGACATTCGATACGGATAACATCCTTTATCTTCTGTCAGGAACCGGCCTCGGCAAAAGCCATCTGGCACAGGCAGTGGGCCATTACATCCTTACAAACAACGTTTCGGAAAAGGTCTATTATATCACAGCCGAAGACTTTACAAACGAGATGATCGAGGCGTTGAAGAATAAAACCATTTACAGGTTCAAGGAAAAGTACAGGCGCTGCTGTGATGTCCTGATACTCGAGGATATTCATTTTCTTTCAGGGAAGCAGGCCACACAGAAGGAGCTTGCACTGACCCTGGATCACCTGCTGAATGCCGGCAAAAAGATCATTTTCAGCGGAAACCATGCTCCCGCGGACATCCCCAAGCTTGAGGAATCCCTTGAATCAAGACTGTCCCTGGGCTTGATGACGGAAATAGAGGCACCGGATTTCAGTACACGGGTAAAAATTCTCAATAAGAAAGCAGCGGTTAACGGGTACTATGTTCCCGGGGATGTCATGGAATTTCTTGCACAGGAGCTTTCCACCAATGTAAGACAGCTGGAAAGCGGCCTGAAAGGAGTTGTGGCCAAAGGGTCGATCCTCAACGAAACCGTTGATATAAACCTTGCCCGGAGTGTAATCAAAAACTTTGCCAAAATTGAAAAAAGAATATCCGTGGATTCTATAAAAAAGCTTGTCTGTAAGGAGTTTTCCATTTCCGAAAAGGATATTGTCTCCCCCTCCAGAAAGCAGAGAATCGTCAAGCCCAGGCAGATGGCCATCTATCTGGCAAGGAAGTATACCAGCGAACCCTTGAAGGTGATCGGGAAAAACTTCAACCGGTATCATGCCACTGCAATATATGCCATCAACGCCATTGAAAAGGAACTGAAAAAAACCAATGCAGTTTCCGAGCAGGTACGGTATCTTACACAGAAGATAGAGCAGGGCAAATTATAACTTCCGATTCTGGCTGATGGAAATATGGCGAATCTGTCTGAAAAGACCCTTGATAAAATAGCCGGTATTACGGGCGAAAATCATATGACCGCGGACAGGGAGGAACTGCTCTGCTATTCGTATGACGCCGCCGGCAAGTCAGCCTGCCTCCCTGATGCAGTGGTGTTTCCGGCAGATACGGACCAGGTGAGCCGTTTGATGAAACTTGCCGGCACCGAGGGCTTCTCCGTAATTCCCAGGGGCAGCGGTTCAGGCATGACAGGAGGTTCTGTTCC
>JAWLES010000074.1:0-11473 GCA_041685935.1 Desulfobacteraceae bacterium
GTACCGTTTTCACAAGGGAATTATTTTCCGTTTTCCGCTTCTCTTTTCAGGCTTCATACACATATAGAGCAACAACCATGCCATTTCTTCAAGAGACAAGAGACAAGAGACAAGCAAAATTAAGGAATTAAGGGGACACGAAACATAATTCCCAACAGGATTCCTGGTGACATAACATTCTTGGGTGGAATTATGTATCGTGTCCCCTTAATCGGTGGAATTATGTATCGTGTCCCCTTAATTTCGTGCAGAGTGGACTACATGGTATCCTGGAGCTGGCGGTAGAGGAATTCACTGATCCCGACGGAGTTGTCCCCCTGGGAGATTTGTTCGGAAAGATGTTCGTCATGCATGGATTTGTAGATATCCATTTCATTGCTTGTTTTGAAAAGCCCGTCCTCCGGCAGGGTCTCTCTCATGGATTTCATCACGGTCTTGAGAAAAATCGCTTCAAATCCATCACATGCCTCTTTGAGCTCCTGTTTTTCTTTGAGCTTTGCCGAATCTTTCACATTGTCGATCCGGGATTCGGTCATATTCTGGTTGACCACATCAATATCCATAACTGCATCCTTTATATGAAAGTCCGTTCCATTTTACCGGCATCATGCTTTGTTGTGTGCAAAAGGGCATGGCGGTTATGCCCGTCATATGATTTCCAGTTCCGCCTGAAGCGCTCCTGCAGCCTTTATGCTCTGCAGAATGGTCACAAGATCGTCAGGAGAGGCCCCGATGGAGTTGAGCCCGTTCACAAGCTCACCGATGGTGGCATTGCCCTGAAGCTCCATGACCCGGTTTTCCTGCTCATCAGCCTGGCCCTGGTTAATAACCACGGACAGGGTGCCGTGGGCCACGGCCACCGGGGATATTGTTACCTGTTCCCCGATCACCACGGTACCGGTACGTTCGTTGATTACCACCTTTGCAGTTGAGTCCGGTACCACGGAAAGGGTTTCAATGTCTGCGATGAATTCCGAGACACCCTTTTTCCTCATCTTCTCGGGAACATTAAGCTGGAGTGCGCTTGAATCAATGGTTTCTGCGACATCTTCCCCGAGAGAAGCGTTAATCGTATCCGCAACCCGTCTTGCAGTCGTAAAATCAGGCTTATACAGGGACAATACCAGTTTCTTTTTACCATCCAGCCTGAACGGTATTTCCCGTTCCACAGTGGCTCCGTTGGAAATACGCGCCACCTGCTGATGACCGTCTTCGCCACCGCCCACGGTCACCGAACCCTGGCCTATGGCGTATACTCTCCCGTCCACCCCCTTCAAAGGGGTAATCAGAAGTGTTCCCCCGGCAATACTTTCCGCATCCCCCAGCGAAGAGACCATGATATCTATATTGTCTCCGATCCTGGCAAAGGGCGGGATATCGGCGGTCACCATAACCGCGGCCACGTTGTCCACCTGAAGCTGATTTTGGTTTACATCGATATTCATTCGTTCCATCATGTTTGCAAGGGCCTGATTGGTGAAACTTGCATTTGCACTGTCACCGGTGCCGTCCAGCCCTATAACCAGACCGTACCCTGTGAGCTGGTTCTTCCGTATGCCCTTGATGGCGGCGATGTCCTTGATCCTGGCCGCATCAGCCGATTTCGGCCATATCGGAAAAACCGCCAGCAGGAGACTGAAAACCAGTATGATACATGCCGATCCATTCAGTGCAATTTTCAACATGAAACGATCCTCTCTTTTAAAACGGCCACAGGTTGTCAATAATCCTGGTGCCCCAGCCGGGTTTCTGTTTGTCTGCAAGGGCGCCTTTCCCGTAGTACTCAATCCTGGAATCTGCAAGGGACACTGACTCAACCCTGTTGTCGGATCCGATGTCGCCTGGTCTGGCAACCCCTGATATAATTATGTACTGGACCTCGTTGTCCACTTTCATGGAGCGGCTGCCGTAAATGCTGAAATTGCCGTTCGGAAGAATTTCCTTAATCCTGGCGGCGATGGAGGCGGTAACCTGTCCGCTCCTGTCGCTTTCAGCCTCCCCCTCGAACGAATTTTCAAAATTGGTGCCGATGAGCTTACCCGCATCCGTGGCCCCGAAAGCTGTCATGTTCCCGAAAAGCCTGCCTACACCGGCATTCATTTCAGTGGTTCTGCCGCTTTCCGTGTTCACCTCCATGCTGGAGGAGCTGTTTTCCACAATATCCACGATCACCGTGTCACCGACACGTGCGGCCTTGTTGTCCTCGAAAAAAAACCGGCTTTGCGCGGAAAAAAGAGAGCCTTCGCTGGGGCGTTTTGAAGAATACTCGGGCTGGACGGCCGGCTCCTTTGAGAGGCCGTCGGGAACATCATCAGCCGATTTTACCGCTGAAAGGTCCGCCTGAAGTCCTAAACATCCGGAAAAGAAAAAAAGCACTGCAATGAGTATTGCCGGCCCGGCCCATATAGATTTATACATTTGCATGGAACCTCCTAATAAACCACCTGAACACGGGATCTTCCTTTAACGATCCCCCTTACCGTTCTTCCCGATCCAAGATTCTCCACCCTGACCGATTTATCACGGCTTCCGTCCTCTTTGCAGATCCCGGAAGTAACAATCTTGAGACTCCCCTTTGATGCAACCAGCTTGACAACCTCTCCCCGCTTCACCAGAGGAGGGTTTTCAAGCCTGTCCATGCGGATAAAATCCCCCTCTCTGATACGGCTTCTTGATATCTTTCCGGCCACATCCTCCACTTTCCCGGCATAGCTGCCCCGCATACTTGAGGTATCCACCTTTTTCAGTTCCAGGTCTTCCGCCTGTATCACAGCTTCCCTTTTAACAGTTGTCTTTGCACACACCAGGCGCTGGTACACATTAATCCAGCCTTTAACCATAAGGGTGTCCACCTCGTTTCCATTGACATGCACGCCTGCCCGAACCGAAAACCGTCCCCCCGGTTCAAACTTCCTGCCGCGGTCGAACTCGATGGCAAGCTCGCCTCCGGGATACTCCTCAAATCCACGAACACTGAAATTTCTCAACCTGAAATCCTCAGATTCTGTTTCAGAGGCGGCATACTCCATGAAAGCCTTCCTGACATTATCAACAGCCACCCTCTGGCTGGACCGTTTAACATACACTGTGTCCGGGCCTGAAACAGGTGTATCCCTGGAAATCAAGGGACTTGAATAAATTTTGGACACAAGGCGGTCATTGGATAAGGTCTGAATCTCTCCGGGTTTGGGGGCATAGCCCACATCCATGGTACCGATCTCTTCAGCCAGAAAAGCAGGGGCCTGTATCCTTGCAATCTGTCCCAGGGAAATACGGTCCGTGTCAAGCTCGCTTGTGGAGTTCAGCTCTATTGAAATCCCTGAATCATCAGCATCCACGTTTTCCCCGGTCAAAGCAGGTACAGCCGAGAATACCGTCACTAACAGCAATACCCATATGGATAAGAAAAATGCCTTCTTCATTGCGGTTCTACCTCTTCAGGCCTGTGGCTGTACTCAACATGCTGTCCGCAGTCTGGATGGATTTGGAATTGGCCTCATAGGTACGCTGTCCTGAAATCATGGAAACCATCTCCTCGACAACGCTCACGTTGGACATTTCAAGGTAATTGTTCACAACGGTCCCTGAACCGTCCTCTCCGGGTGCCAATTCAGTGGCCGGGCCTGATCCTTCCGTGGGCCTCATAAGGTTATTACCGACTGCAAACAAGCCTCCAGGGTTGATAAAGGTATTCACGTCAACCTGCTCTGTGGCTATGATCTCCTCATCAGTTCCATGCATGGTCAAAGTGCCGTTGTCCTGCAGCGTTATGGTGACAGCATCCGCCGGCACCGCTATTTCCGGCTGCAGCCTGTCTCCTGACGGAGTGGTGATATACCCTTCGCTGTCAAGGGAAAAATTCCCGGCCCTGGTATAAAGATCCTCATCCCCGTGCCGCACCCGGAAAAAGCCTTTTCCCTGGATAGCCATGTCGAGCTGGTTGTCAGTCTGAACATAATCCCCCTGGGTGAAGATTTTCTGAACCCCGGCCGGCTTGACACCCATTCCCACCTGAATACCAGTGGGGACCTGACCCCCGCCCGGAGTGGTCTGACCGGCCACCAGCATGGTCTGGTACATGAGATCTTCAAAATTCGCCCTTGATTTCTTGAACCCCGCCGTATTCGCATTGGCCAGGTTATTGGCCGTCACGTCAGTCTGCATCTCCTGGGCGCTCATCCCGGTGGCGGAACTCCACAAAGCTCTTATCATTTATACCTCCAAGTTTATCTCAGTTGTCCCACATCATTGATGGCCTTGCCGTCAACCTCGTCAAAGGTGGTTATGGATTTGGAAAAAGTTTCATACATACGGTGATTATCGATCATCCGAACCATCTCCTCCACGACTTTTACTCCGGAGCCTTCCAGGGCTCCCTGCTCCACGCTCACTTGCGCCGGCGGGATCTCATCCTGGGTGTTGCCTTCGTAAATAAAATTATCCGCCCCTTCCTTTTTGATTCCTTCAAGATTTTCAAAAGTCACGATATCCAGGGCATCCACATACTCTCCGTCAATAAAAATCCCGCCCCGCTCGTTGATGTTGACATCACCGCCCTCAAGGATCATGGCTCCGCCCTGCCCGAGAACCGGATTCCCCTGCTTGTCCACCAGAATTCCGTTGCTGTCCAGGGTAAAGTTGCCGTTTCTGGTATATCGAATACCTGCCTGAGTATCCACCTTGAAAAAGCCTTCATCATTCAAAGCCACATCAAGCTTGTTGCCGGTTTTCCTCAAAGGCCCCTGGGAGAAATCGGTGTTCATCCGGGCCTTGAATTCCTTGTCAAAGCTGACCACGTCCCGTTTAAAACCGGCTGTGTTAGCGTTGGCAATATGATTGGAAACGACATCCAGCTTTTTTTCCTGTCTCAATCCGCCCTGCACCGGCCTTGTCACTTCAAGAAGCATTGTGAATTTTCCGTCCTGTAAAAATTTCCGGTTTTGCAGCCTCATACTGCTTTCGACAACAGTTCATGCAATATAGATGCCACCCCCGAGACATCTAAGTCAGGCTTTCTCCGCCTATACAACAAACCGGCCCGAAAAAACAACCTTCACCAAATTACGGGGACCTCCAAATTCCGCAATTCCCCTACGTACGGGGGACACGAATTGGATACGCGTACGGGGGACACGAAACATAATTCCTGTACTTCAGCCTAGTTCGGAAACACGATAGGCCAGGAATTATGTATCGTGTCCCCTGAATTGCTGAATTGCTGAATTGGGATGTCCCCGGAATTCCGGAATTGTGGGAATTGGAAGGATAAAAGCGACAAATTTTCAACTCATGGGGATAACAAATTGACAGGGGCGAAAAATTTTCCTATCAGGATTTTTTCGAATTCAGCGAGTATACGAATGCCAGAAGTTCGGCAACCGCCACATATATTTCAGGCGGGATCTGTTCGTCAATATCGAGTTTGGAGAGAATTTCAATCAGGTCCGGATCATCCTTGACCGGGACATCGTGTTTTCGGGCAACATCAATGATCTTTTCAGCAATAATCCCCTCTCCCTTGGCTTTTACCCTTGGAGAGTCATCCCTGGCCTTGTCATAGGTTAATGCAACCGCTTTTTTCTTGTGACCTGCATCCTTCACTTTAAGCTTAACCTTTAAATAACGATATTCACAGTACCGTCGGAATCCTTGAGGATCTTTTCCACAAGAGCCTCGCTTGTCAGCTCGCTGTGCTCCGCAACCCGGCAGTCGATTCCATGGACGGTATACTCCTGTTTTTCGAGCCGCTCTACCAAGTTTGGCACCCCGGCTTTAACAAAATCCCTTATCTCTCTTGTGGGCAGGGAGAAACGCCCGGAAACCGCTTTTTTAAAAATCGAAAAATCAGCTCTTAACGCACCCAGGGCAGTCATATTCAGCAAGAGTGAAACATTGACAACCCGGTCTTTGTCCTGTTTGTGTTCAGATTCATCCACACCCAGATCAAAAAACAGGTTCCCGAAGGAGAACACGTTATCAGCCAGTACCGGAAACGGGATCAGATACCGTCCGGAGTCCGCTGTTTTTGAATTGATGACCTGAAACTTTTCAATGGCTGAAGAAAACTCCGACAGCGCCTTCCCCTCAGGCGAATCCTTCCCCCCGGATGCGGCAAGGATTTCAAGGGCCATGCCCTTGAGATCGTTTTTCACCATTGCCTTTAATGCCTGCTCCCTTCCGGGTGTCCCGGCATCCTGCAGCAGAGAGGTTATTTTTTTCTCAAACAGCATTCCGCTTTTCTCCAGAACCCTGCTCACAAGATCCGGATCAGCCTTTCCGGACTGCAGGGAAAATGATTTCAGCAGCCCTGCCCCTTCAGAATCAGAAACAGAGGCCAGGGAGGAAAAAGGGGAGGATTGAACTGCGGTTTTCAAAAGGGAGAACAGCTTTTGCGGCCCTTCAGCTCCCTGGTCCGTCAAAAGCCGGAACACCTTGTTTGAGCCGCCCCTGATCAGGTTGAGACTCAGCACCTGTCCCTGTTTTAACTCAAAAGGGGTATTGATGATAACGCGGTTTCCGGCAATCACCACTTCAGCCTTTGAAGAGCTGAAAACACGGGAAACCCGCGCATCCACGGTCTGATATTTTTTTAAAAACGCAAGGCTGTCATTCTTTTCGCCGGTTTTACCCAGGATCAGTTCCGAAGGTGAAATATGGATCGGATGGATCAATCCGTAAGCTCCATGGCTTTAAATTTTTCCTTGAGATCTATCACCAGCTTCACTTCCCCCCTGGGCATGGAAAGCCTTGCAGCGATGGCTTCCGCATCATACCCCCGGTTGTACAGATCAACAATGCTGTTCTGCTGGTCCAGTACATCACCGGGCAGGCTGTTCCGTGCATACCTGTATCCTTCCGCACGGAAAGGATCGGCAGGAGAATCGACCCTCTGGTGTTCAAGTTTGTCCTTGACTGATTCCGCCCTTGACATCAAAAGATTTATACTGATGATCCTGGAGTCAAGGGAATCATTGATATTCTTTATAAGATTCTTCTTTTCTTTAATCTGCTTTTCAAAACTCTCGGCCGCCTTTCTCGATTCAAGGACAAGCGGCTCCAGCATGCCTATGATATCATCCGCGCTTTTGAGCGCTTTTTTGCGTTCTGCCGAGCTTTCGGCGGGACTCCTGTCCTGCCGTGCCCGGTCCGCCCGGAGCTGCGCTTCCTTCCGGCCCAACCGCCTTACAAACACCAGAAAAAAAAGGATAAACACCAGATCAATAATAAACTGCACACCTATCCAGAACTTGAGAGAAAACAGCTCAATCATACAATGGTATCCAGGAGTTTGCCCGTTCCATCAGGGTCACCATGGTCATCCGTATTTTTCTTTCTTTTTCCGGCATTTTTCATCCCGGCCCGCCTCCGCCGACGCTCCTCTCTTTTTCGGTCGAGCTTCAGCCGTTCCGCCTCCTCTGTTTCCTGGATCGTACTTCTCTTTGCAATTGCGCCTGCCTGCTGCAGGGCGGCAATCTGTGCAGGATCGGGTTTCTGGCTGTTTGCCAGCTGGCTTGCTTCAGCCACTACACCGGCCTGCTGAATCACAATGTTATGTCCGGGTACGGTGGTCATGTCTGATGCCACCTCCTTTTCTCTAACCGGCTTTAAAGTTTTTGAACGAAATCCCTCTTATTTCAGACGAAGAAAGTTCCCGTTTCAACGCCTCTTTCACAACCGCCAGCAGCTCTGACTCGGTTACACTGTCCTCTTTGCCTGATTCAAAAGCATCCAGGATGGAGCTGTACACAACATCCCTGAAATACGGCATATTATTTCTTGTATCATTATAGGCATCCTGTCCTGAATAATCAATGGCCAGATCCGCCCTGACATATGCAAGCCCCTCGATCCGGTCAGGCGCAAGCACAACAAAATCCTTCATAACGATGGTTTCACGGAGTACTGCCGGCTCCGGAGCCTGCTCGGGCCGCCCTGCCGGTTCAGATTCGTCAAGATCAATGTTCACCGTATCCACTTGCGGTTCGGCTTCCTCAGGGGCGATCCGCCTGACGACCCGCTCCTGCGACGAGGAGGTATCAGGCTGTTCCGGGCTTTCACCCGACAGGAGGAAAAACAGGCCCGCTGATATGGTGATGCCCGCAACAATCAGAATTGAAGCGGCAAGAACAACCATCCTGGACCTGTACCATTTATTTTCCCCGGGCTGCCGCCCGGCTTTTTCCGTCTCCTGTTCCGCAGCAGGGGCTTCATCGTCCTCCTGAAGGACGATCTTCTCACTTTCGGATTCGTCTTCATCTGCCGTATCCGTGTCAGAATCCGGGTCAATGTCCTGATCATCCGAATCAAAGTCGGAATCCGCACCGGAGAGAATGTCTTCCCCCACGTCCTCCTCATCATCACCAGCCTCCATGATCAGGGCTTCGATATCCTGCTGGCTGATCAGGTCGTCTCCATCCCATCCATCCTCTTCAGCGTCATCATCTTCAGTATCCATCAGCAGAACGTCGATATCTTCCTGGGCTGTATCAGGTTCCTCGTCAGGCATGGAATCCTCAAGGTCGTCGTCATCCTCAAGATCCACAACCGTGGAGCCGGATTCCTCTTCAGCCCGGGTTTCAGTCTGCTGTTCAGGCTCTTTAGCTTCAGCTTGAGCTTCAGCTTCGGCTTCAACTTCGGTTTCAGGCTCCGGGTCGGTTTCAACCGGTTCTTCCGGTTCGGTCGGGGCTTCTTCAGAATCTTCCTTTTGTGCCAGCAGATCATCCAGTTGTTCCCCGGTCATAAGGCTTTCCTGCATATCCACGCTCTCGGATTCGTCAATAACCCAGTCATCCGGGGCTTCAGCAGGTTCCCTGCTTTCAGGGGCTTCGGCAGGTTCGGGGTTTTCAGGGACTTCAGTCTCTTGGGACCCTGCAGTCTGTTCCTCTGCGGCCGGTATTTCACCGGATTCGTCTCCGTCTGAATTCATCAGCCGGTTGATATCCTCCTGGCTGATCAGATCAAGGTCATCTTCGTCTTCTTCCTCATCTTCGTCATCCGCACCCCCTGATTCTTCAGAATCAAAATCCATCCCGTCAAGCAGGGCGTCAATATCTTCCTGGGAGAAATCCTCCGGGTCCTCTGCTTCATTCTCGACATTCTCCTGCTGCTCATCCTCTTTTTCATCAGCAGGGGACGATTCCATGAGTTTGTCTATATCATCCTGGGAGATCAGCGAATCCTCTTCAAAATCGTTTTCAGCCATTTTTTCTCCTTGGAAAATCAGTTAAAATATTTCTGAAGCAGGGATTTCATCTTCAACATAATGCCCGAATGAATCTGGCATATCCTGGACTCAGTCAAGGAAAGCACTTCACCGATCTCCTTTAATGTGAGATCATCATAATAGTACAATGATACCACCATCTGCTCCTTCTCTGAAAGATTTTTTACAGCCTCGGCAAAAACGCTTTTCAGCTCCTCCTTATCAAAAAGATCGGCTGGATTTTCCTTTCCCTTGATTCCGGCTGTAAAACGGGTGCCGGACGAAGTGTTGGACTCTTTTGACCGGACAAACTCGTCTAGGCTTAAAACAGTTGCCCCGTGAATGTCCGCAAGCATGTCATGATAAGTTTCCACCTCAAGCCCCAGTTCCCCGGCGATTTCGGTATCTTCAGGAGGAGCTCCCTTCCGGTCCTCTACAGCTTTCACAGCCCTGGACACATCCTGTGCTTTCTTCCTCAGGGTCCTGGAGTATGTATCCATGCTTCTCAGTTCATCCAGAATCGCCCCTTTTATCCGGTACCTGGCATAGGTTTTGAAAGTAACATGCTTGTCCGGATCAAACTTGTCAACCGCGTCGATCAGCCCAAGGGAACCCGCGCTCACCAGTTCGTCAAACAGGACGCTTGAAGGGACTTTCATGGCGAACTTGGCAGCTATCTGTTTGACAAGATAGGCATTCTCGACAATACGCCGCTCTCTTTCCCGGTTCCCTTCATCTTTTTTCAAATATGGGCTCTCCGTCATCAGTTTGCTTCATATGATTTCTATTCAGCCATTTCCATCACTCTGTTCATGAAAAAATTGAGATTGCCGCTTGACGAGTACCGCCTTTCAGAATTCTGAATGTTTTCGGCGATTTTGATGAACGCTTTCCCGGCAGCACAGCCTGCGGAGCTGTCCAGTACGATTTTACGCTTTTGAACCGCGCTGCTCAATTCTTTGTCCATGGGTATATACCCTGTATATTCAAGTAATACATTTTTAAGGAACCTGTCAAGTGCTCCGCTCAAAGAGGCAAAAACCGACTTGGCCTCTTTTTCACCTGTCACCATATTCACCACAAGCTTGAAATACCGTGTGCCGTAATCCCTTGACAGCACCTTCATAAGAGCATATGCATCGGTTATGGATGTGGGCTCCCTTGTCGCAACAACGATACACTCATCAGATGCGCAGTTGAAATACAGAACGTTTGATGATATCCCGGCACCGGTATCCACAAGGACGATATCGGTATTTTTCTTCAGGGTTTCAAATTCGTTCAACAGGTTCAGCTTTTCCCCTTCGGTGAACTGCGTCAGGTGGGCGAATCCTGAACCGCCGGGAACGATCCTTATCCCGTGGGAGGTCCGGACCATTATCTCGTCAAGGCTCTTCTCACCTGCCACCACATGACTGATATTGTATTTGGGCTGCAGGTTGAAAATAATGTCGATATTGGCAAGACCCACATCCGCGTCCACAATAACGACCCTTTTTCCGGCCCTGCTCAAAGCAACCGCCAGGTTGCCAACGATATTTGTCTTTCCCACCCCTCCTTTGCCGCTGGTGACTGCGATCACCCTGGGGTAGGCGCTGTTTTCAGATGCCATAATCGTATTCCCTCTGGACAAACCGTCCGATTTAACAATATTCCTGAGTCCGTCCGCCTGATCAGTTTTCAATTTTCGTCCCGTTCTTTTCCAAGTATAATACCCAACAGTTTCTTCCTGTCCGGAACAATCAGGTCTTCCGGCACCTTCTGGCCGTTTGTAACTAAAGATACAGGGAGTTTGAATTCACTCACCTGGTCGAGTATCTTTCCGCAGACCTTTGTTTCATCAGTTTTCGTGAACACGTATGTATTCGGCTCCATCACGGAAAAAGACTCAACCGACTCCTTCATATTAACAAAATCCGCTGTGGCGCTCAAAACCAGATGAACTGATATCTGCCCGTCATTTTTAATAACACCTGCAAGTTCATCCATGCGCTCTTTATCAAAATGGCTGTGCCCGGCGGTGTCCACGAGTACCACATCCATTGACTTCATCCGGTCCAGAGCGCATACCAGATCTTCCCTTGTATATGCCTGCACACAGTAAAGCCCCATGATGGATGCGTATGCCTTCAGCTGTTCAAACGCCCCGATCCGGTAGTTGTCAACCGACACAAGCCCCACCCGCTTCTTGTCTTTAAGGCTCAGCTTTGCTGCGAGCTTGGCAATGGTGGTTGTTTTTCCAACTCCCGTGGGACCGACAAATGCTGCAAC
>JAWLES010000075.1:0-11449 GCA_041685935.1 Desulfobacteraceae bacterium
ACGGTTTCAGGTACTGCCAGAAACTGGGCCTGGGCTGCTGAACGTTCGTATTTGCGTTTCAGATCTTCATAAACGATCCGCTCGTGGGCTGCATGCTGATCCAAGATGACCAGCCCTTCGTTTGATTCAGCCACGATATAGGTGTTCATCACCTGGCCTTTTACCGCATAAGGCATGGTCTGCCTTTCCTGCAGCCCGGCGGTGCTTTCACCCGTTTCTTCTGCCATCCGGGGTTCTCCGGGAATTTTTTCTTTCCGGGCCGGATCCTGGGAACGCGTCATATCCTCCATGTGCGCGGTTTTATACCGTTTCCCCGTACCGGGCGTTCCGAATTCAGGCAGAGGCTGTTCCACCGCCTCAACACCCCTTTGAAACACATGCGATTGCTGCCCTGAATCAATGCCATCCCGTGCGTGCTCGGAACCAACCCGGGCACTTTTCAGCCCCGGCCCGGCTGAAAAGGAGGGCGCGGAAGAAACCGAACGCTTTGCATCCCGATCAAGCGCCTCCCGGACCGCCTCTTCCACTGCCCGGTACACGAGGTTCCCGTCAAAAAATCTTACTTCCAGCTTGGAAGGATGGACGTTCACATCCATCTTGCCGTACGGCAGGTCGATAAACAGCACTGCAAGGGGAAATCTGCCTTTCATGATCCTGCCCCTGTATCCGCTGAAAACAGCCTTTGAAAGACTCCGGTCACTGATCATCCGCCTGTTGGCGAAAAGCCACAGCATCTTTGAGTTGCTCCGGGTAAGGGAGGGATCTGAAACAAATCCTGACACCCGGATAAACCCGTCCTGCCGGTCCACTTCTATCAGGCGGCCTGCCGCATCTTTGCCAAGCACATTAACCGCCCTCTGGCAGAGAGAATCCCGGGCGTCAAAATCTTTCAGCCTCTTGTTTTCCCTGAAAACGGAAAACCTGACACCGAGATTCCCGAGCGCAATACCTGAAAAGGTGTCAGCGATATGGCTCATCTCGGTATTGTCAGCTTTTAAAAACTTTCTCCTTGCAGGGGTATTGAAAAAAAGATCCCTCACCTGGACCATGGTGCCTGCAGGAGCACCTGCATCGCAGACATTCATGATCTTCCCTCCTGCCACCTCTATCCTGGTGGCGGTGTCTGAAGAATGCTCCCTTGTGGTGAGTGTAAACCTTGAGACCGAGGCAATGGACGGAACAGCTTCCCCCCTGAATCCCATGGTTGAAATGGAGGCAAGGTCCTCCTTTGTGTAGATTTTACTTGTTGCATACCGTTCCAGTGACAAAAGGGCATTGTCCGAGGACATGCCGGCCCCGTCATCACTGACCCGGATCAGTTTTTTCCCGCCTCCTTCCACTTCAAGGCGAATCGCCGAAGCCCCGGCATCCAGGGAGTTTTCAACAAGCTCCTTTACCACTGCAGACGGCCTGGAGACCACCTCGCCCGCAGCTATCTGGTTGGAAAGAGTCTCTGGAAGAACCCTGATATCCGGCATTGTACTGGTACTTACATTTCCGGGTCTTTGACAAACCTGAGCAGGAACTCCGAATCCTCAGGGCCCAGGTCGAACCGGATGCTTGCTTCTTCGGCAAGCTGTTGCGGTTCCAGGTCCGGCCGCTCTTTCCGTTGCTGGGAAATCCATTTCACCGCCTTGCGCAGATTTTCTCCCTGTGGTTGTACATTTCCCATTTTTTGCCTCCTTTATACGTTATAGATTGACTGACCGGTCCAGGCCCAGAGACTTCTCAAACCCGTAACCCGCACGGAAAAGGCTCAACTCGTCAAACCTGCGGGCCGTCATTTGCAAGCCCACAGGCAGCCCTTCCCGTGAAAATCCCGCAGGAACCGAAATACCCGGTACACCAGCCATGTTGGCGGGTATGGTGAAAACATCAGTGAGATACATGGTCAAAGGGTCATCGATATTTTCGCCGATCCTGAAAGCCGGTGTCGGAGCAACCGGTGAAAGGAGAATATCGCACGATTCAAATGCCTGTTCAAAATCCTTCATGATCAGGGAGCGGACTTTTGCGGCCCTGCCGTAATACTCGTCATAGTAACCTGATGAAAGGGCATAGGTCCCCATTATTATCCTGCGCTGAACCTCGGCACCGAAACCTTCCGACTTGGTATTCTTGTACATGTCGATCAGGTCGCTTTTTTGCGGACTCCTGTGTCCGTAACGAACCCCGTCGAATCTGGCCAGGTTGGAACTCGCCTCGCACGGGGCGATGATGTAGTACGCAGCCACTGCATATTCAGTATGGGGAAGTGAAACCTCGACAATATCAACTCCGAGCTCTTCCAGCACTTTTCTGGACCGGTCAAAAATCTCTGCGACTTGCGGATCCAGACCCTCCACTTCCATAAATTCCCTTGGAACTCCCGCTTTCATCCCTTTGAGCCCTTTTTGCTCAAATTCAAGCAGGCCTGATGTGAAATCCGGCACGGATCTGTCCGCACTTGTGGAATCAGCCGGGTCCCTGCCTGATATGGAGTTCATGATGATGGCTGCGTCTTCCACGGTCCTGGTGATTGGCCCTGCCTGGTCAAGCGAGGAGGCATACGAGACAAGCCCGTACCTCGACACCCTGCCGTAGGTGGGCTTGAGACCCACAACAGAGCAGTGGGAGGCGGGCTGGCGGATGGAGCCGCCCGTATCCGTGCCTATGGCGCCCAGACAGAAACCTGCGGCCACTGCAGCGGCTGATCCGCCGCTTGACCCGCCCGGCACGTAGTCGGTATTCCATGGATTCCTTGTCACGCCGAAGGCGGAATTCTCGTTGGAAGATCCCATGGCGAATTCATCCAGGTTGGTCTTTCCGGTAATCACAGCCTGGTCCGCCTTGAGCCTGCCCACGACCGTGGCGTCGTATCCCGGCACGAAGTTGTGAAGGCTGTATGAGCCGCATGTGGTTTTCATCCCCTTTGTGCAGAGGATGTCCTTTATACCCAGCGGAATACCCCTGAGAGGAAAGTCTCCGGGTTTTTTATCCGGATTGTCGGACTCTTTAGCGGAAAGAAGCGACGCATCCCTGTCCACATGAAGATATGCACGAATGGAGCTGTCATGCTTTTCTATCCGGTCCAGGATATCACGGGTGATCTCTTCGGAAGTGGTTTCGCCGGACTGGATTAAACCGGATGCCTCCTTTATGGTGAGTTGGTGCAGATTCATTCTGATTTCCTTTTTCTCCGGGGTAATTTTATTTCACGATACGAGGCACCTGATAGAAATCATCATCCCGTTCAGGAGCGTTTGCCAGGGTCAGGTCCGGGCCCGGGGAACGGACGGGCTCGTCCGGCCTCATCACGTTTGTGTCAAAGCTTGCTCCGGCCACGGTGTCCACGCCTGTCAAATCAATCTCCCCGAGCTTGTCGATATATCCGAGAATTTCACTGAGCTGGGCTGCATACTTTTCCACAAGAGAATCATCAACCCTCAGCCTGGCAAGGTGGGCTATATACTCCACCTTTTCTTTTGTAATTTTCATGGTCACTCCTTTTGTATCACCAATCCGTCTATGCTGTTCTTCCTGAGCTTTTCAAGGTAATCAAGCGCACCTGATTTTGTTTCAAACAATCCGGTTCTCACACGGTGCCATGTGCCGCTGTCAGTTTTGGTAACAGTCTTGTAGACATCAAACCCTTTGGATTCAAGAGCTGCCATCTCCTTGAGCGCATCCCTCAAGTCCCTGTAGGCTGCAACCTGGACGGTATAATTGCCATCTTCAGATCCTTCCCCGGATTCAGGGGTCTCAGTCTCTTTCCCTGCAGGGGTCTCGGTCTCTTTTTTAAGCTGTTCAGGGGCCGAATTCCCTCCATCCACGGAAGCAGGCAGGTTGTCATTCATTGTCATCCGCTTCCTGCTCTTTATTACAGGGATCTCCTCTTCCTTCTCCTGCCTGTCATCCCGATCAGTCAGGCCTGACACGTTCGTGTCTTTATCATCCCGCCCGTCCCTGTCCCCGGCGATCTCCTGCTTTCCCATCCAGGTACCGTCCCCGAGGGATACGGGCTTTTCAAGTGCGCTGTAAAAATCGAGTTCGGTTTCCCCCGGTTCTTTCTCTCCATGCTTTTCATTGTAATCTTCCATAATGCCTGCAAGCTTCCGCTGGAACGGTTCGGTATCAAACTCCACAGGAGCCGTGCCTCTTCCCACAAGAACCCCCAGATAAAAAACCCATGCCATTATGAAAAAAAGGGCAAGATATTTAAATCCCCCTTTACCGGATGCCATTTTTTACATCCTTTCGGGTGCGGAAACTCCCAAAAGAGCCAGCCCGTTCCGGATAACCTTTTTCACGGCCCCGACAAGGAAAAGCCTTGCAAGGGACAGATCTTTGTCATCTGTAATCACTTTGTGCTTATTATAATAGGAATGAAAAGCCGAAGCAAGCGTCATCAGATACGTATAAATCACATGCGGATGAAGCGTTTCCGCACTTTTTTCCACATTTTCGCCGAACAGGGAAAGAATCTTGAGAAGTTCGATTTCCTCCTCTTTTCCGAGATGCTCCAGGCAGCCTTGAATTTTGTCGTCCCACTGAAGCTCAGCTTCCGGCACAAGCCCGTTTTCATACGCCTTGGAAAGAATGCTCGATATTCTGGCGTGGACATACTGCACGTAATAAACAGGATTGTCACTGTTCTTCTGTTTGGCCAGCTCAAGATCAAAATCGAGGCCGGAATCAAAACTTCTGCTCAGAAACAGAAACCTGGCAGCATCCCTGCCCACCTCGTCCACGATATCCTTGAGGGTCACGAACTCGCCCGCCCGTGTCGACATGGCGCAGGGTTCTCCTGAGCGCAGC
This sequence comes from Desulfobacteraceae bacterium, assembly GCA_041685935.1. GTDB lineage: Bacteria > Desulfobacterota > Desulfobacteria > Desulfobacterales > Desulfobacteraceae > JAIPEK01. Next base: position 4,798 of record JAWLES010000075.1, read on the forward strand.
AGGGTCACAAGCTGAACAAGGATCACGTCAAACCGGTCACTCTCCTTTTCAGAAGCATCAATGGATGCGTTAATCCGCTTGATATACCCGTGATGATCCGCACCCCAGACATCTATCACACGGTCGAATCCCCTTTCGAACTTGTCCATGTGGTAGGCGATATCCGAAGCAAAATATGTGGTCTCTCCGTTGCTGCGGACCACCACCCTGTCCTTCTCGTCTCCGAACCGCTCGGTATTGAACCAGAGCGCACCATCCTTTTCATAGACGATCCCTGACTTACGGAAGGCCTCAATTGTTTGATGCACCTTTCCCGTATCATAAAGGTCCTGTTCGCTGAACCACCTGTCGAACTCAACCCCGAATGCCTCAAGATCCTCTTTAATCCGATTTAAAATGATCCGGGCCGCATAATCGGAACAAAACTTAACCGCCTCTTTTTCAGGAGTTTCCGGGAAAGAGCCGCCTTTGCTCTCCAGAATTGAGGCAGCTATGGTTTTGATATACTCTCCCTGGTAACAGTCACCCGGAAATTCCAGGGAAGCCCCGGAAAGCTCAAGAATGCGGAGCCATACAGACCTGCCCAGGGTTTCTATCTGTTTGCCTGCATCGTTGATATAGTACTCCCGGGCCACATCATACCCTGCAAAAGAGAGAATCCGGCTTACAGAGTCCCCGACCGCCGCTCCTCTGCCGTGTCCGATATGAAGGGGCCCGGTGGGGTTGGCGCTTACGAACTCCACCTGCACCCTTTTGCCGGATCCTGCATCACATCTTCCATAATCCGCATCCTCGTTAAAAATCTGTTTAAGGACCGGCTGCCATGCAGTATCAGAGAGAAAGAAATTGATGAAGCCCGGACCGGCGATTTCAATTTTCTCGATAAAACCGGAACGGTCAATGCAGGACACCAGGGCTTCGGCGATCTTCCGGGGCGGCATCTTCTGGATGGAGGCGGACACCATGGCAAAGTTGGCTGCATAATCCCCATGGGCATTGTGCCTTGGGATTTCGATCTCCATTTCAGGTATGGTGTCGGAATTCAGGAGTCCTTTTTCATAGGCTTTTTCAGCCCCTGAAACAATAATCTGCCTCAATCTTTGTTTCATTTTCAAGCTCTATTCTTCATGTTCAGAGTCATCATCCGGCTCAAACTGCGGCGTGTCGTCATCCCCGTCGATCTCCTTGATATCGTCATCCCCGAGGCTGCTCCCTTCACCGAGAAGCTCGTCAAGCTCAACACCTTCCTCATCATCTCCGAAATCTTCATCCCCTTCGATAGGCAGGGCTTCAGCGTCATCATAATCCAGGATGAGCTTATCTTCCGATTCATCAAAAAGGAAGGGTTTCATATGGTCATGCATCTTGGTGCAGAGGTCTGAAGTCGGGAAAAAATTCCGCCTTCTCACCGCTTCCGTGAAATCCTGAATCCCGGACCGGACAGCCTCCTTCATCTCATCCAGCCCGTATTGCTCCTCATGAAGGCCCACATACACGCCCGGGTCGACCTCGCCCGATTCGAGTATCACAAGCGCAGCATTTTTATCATCCTTCTCGATTTTAAACTTTCGCCTCATAGTGTTCTCCTAAACATTATATTCCAAATCAGTTTTGATCCCAGTATAATTTCCCCCCTGCCACAAATACAAGGAAATTCTCAAATATAGCGCAACAAAAAATTCTGTCAACAACAATAAGGATGGAGCGGAAAAATAAAGTTTTGGTATTGACCTTGAAAGGACAAAGTGATAATTATATCTTCTCAGATTCGGAGGAGTGGCCGAGTGGCTTAAGGCGGCGGTCTTGAAAACCGTTGAGCGTCAAAGCTCCGTGGGTTCGAATCCTACCTCCTCCGCCAAACGCAAAAAACGGAGAAATGGCCGAGTGGCTGAAGGCGCTCGCCTGCTAAGCGAGTATGGGGTCAACGCTCCATCGAGGGTTCGAATCCCTCTTTCTCCGCCACATAAAAGTGCTGCAGGGCCGGGACCTATCACCCCGGCCCCGGCATTTCATTCATACCCTTCATACAACAGACCAACTGATATCAGCAGCATGCCCCGCCGCCGCAGGAGGCATTCTCTTTCCCTTTTATCCAGACCTGGACAATATAGGAGGCTCACCCCACGCCGGGGGTCACTGATACGGCGTTGACAGGACAATTGTTCACACAGGCCCCGCATTCCATGCAGGCATCAGCGTCAACAACACTCGCCCTACCGTCCTTCATCTGAAAAACCCCTCGCGGGCAGACCTCAGTGCAGAGGCTGCAGCCGATGCAGCTCTCCCGATCCAGAACAAGGGTTGTCACATCATCCAAATATCTCAAGTTGTCCATGATAATTCCTTTTACTCCTTATTTTTTAAAACGCTGAATAAATCCAGACGCCAAGTGATATCAAAATACACACCGACTGAACCGGAATAAACCGTTTCATCTCCTTTTCAACCCCGGACGGGGATGTAAAAGGAGTTGCCCCGGTAAAATTCATGGCCGTGTATGAGCTGACTGTGACGCTGAACAGCCATAGCGCTGCCAGTCCAGCCGCACCAGAGGCGGAGGACTGCACCAGGGCCAGTACCGGGACTGACAGAATCGCCCCGGTGATAATGCCTTTTAAGGCAAAAATCTTTGACGGAATAAACGGCAGCAGCACCGGGGTCACAAAAGCGCCTGAGACAATACCTGCCGCCAGGGCTATTACCGAGGCCATCCCCCTTTGCCATGACCCTGCAACCGAAAAAATTCCCGGCCCGAACCCGGAAATAACAAACAGCAGCAGGACGGTTACAAGGGCGGGCTTTAACATCATCTGAATTTCCACGGGGGTCAGGATAAAGCGTTCGTACATGGTAAAACTCACCTGCCTCATTTCCTTATCAGCTTTTTTATCATTCCGCAAAAACGAGCGGATATCCCGGGCCCTGATCGGGCCGTACACCACCCTGAATCCGGACCGGTTCTTCACCTCCCGTGCTGCCACCCCTGTTGCCCCGAGCTGGGGAACGACAACCCTCTTGTGGTCAACGATTTTTTCCAAAGACGATGCCTGAATCCTTTTTACAAGCTCTGCCGTGGAAAAAGTCCCCTTGCTTGCCGCACACCAGACATTGATACCGCGTGTATCCAGAACCAGAATCCATGCGCTGACGCCGGCAAGCTCCTTTCTCAAGTGATCAAAGGTGAGTTTGAAGTTAGAGGTCACCAGAACTTCGGAGGTTTTATCCGGTTCCCCGACGGCGTAAAGCCCGGGGGTCACAGTGTAATTATGCCGGTTTACGCCGCATCTGACTGCAAAGGTTGACAAGAGATCGCGCCTCCCGAGAGCGGTCGTAACAACCGGAATCGGACCGGCATCCGTATCAATGAATCTTTCCACATAGGAACAGATCCTGTATCCGGGCCTCTCATGATCACTTTCACTGTCCCTGCTTTCCGAGGAACATCCCTGATCCTCTACAGGCATGGATGCCATGATTTTCACACCTGATGTTGAAATATTGTAACCCTCTTTTGAATCCCGGGCCCTTGAGTCTGTTTTCAAAAACGCACTCTCCTGTTTTTCCATTATTTACAGATCCCTTATGCATGCCTTGAATCGTTCCAGAACGTCTCTGTCCACGCAAAAATATGTCTTCGGTCCCTCGACCTCTCCGCAAACAATCCCGGATTCTTTTAACAGCTTCAGATGCTGGCTGATTGTGGACTGGGAAAAGGGAAAAATGTTTACAATCTCTCCGCAAACACAGGTATTGATATCAATCAGGTACTCCACTATTTTTATCCGCGTGGGGTGGCCAAGCGCCTTGCAGATCCCGGCCATCTGCTCTGTATCCATCCTCCCGGCTGTTGCGGTTTCACAGTTTCTTGTCTTCATCAAGGGGCCCTCTCATTATCGTTTATCGTCTATAAACGATATATTAATACAAAGGAGATGTCAACACCAAAAATTCACCCGCATACGCAGAAACCCTTCCTGTTAAACAGATCACGGGATTTTTCCGGCTTGAAAAGCAAAAACAGTGAACTTTGATTTGACAGGGCCGGTGCCTTTGAAAACCCGTCCTTCCTTTTTTATGGGTTGCAAATTCCGTTAACTCGTGTATGATGAATGATTCATATATAAGCAAGAGCACTTTCCTGTTTAATTTTTCTTCTCAGGTCGTCCTCGCTAACCCGGCTGTTACACAGCCATTCAAAGGAGTTTTAATGAGTTTTGAAGCATTCGATTTTAATCCGTCAATAACCAAAGGCATTTCCGCCTGCGGCTACACAACCCCCACCCCGATCCAGGAAAAAGCCATTCCGCCGATTATGAAAGGCAGTGATGTTTTGGGTCTTGCCCAGACCGGCACTGGAAAAACAGCTGCGTTTGTTCTGCCCATGCTTGAAAGGCTTGGCAACTGTACCGAAAAAAAACCGCAGGCACTGATCCTTGCACCGACCAGGGAACTTGCCGAGCAGACCCATTCCGCCATCTGCGAGCTCGGGGAAAAAACCGGCGTGAAAAGCGTGGCAATATACGGCGGTGTGGGCAAATCACCCCAGATCAAAGCGATCCGCGCAGGAGCACAGATCATTGTGGCATGTCCGGGAAGACTTCTCGACCTGCTCAATGACGGAGCATTCAAGCTGGACGCAACACGGATGCTGGTACTTGACGAAGCAGACCAGATGTTTGACAAAGGATTTCTTCCTGATATCAAAAGAATCATAAAACAGCTGCCCCAAAAGCGCCAGTCTCTTGTTTTCTCCGCAACCATGCCGAAGGAGATCAAAGTTCTGGCGGACAATCTTCTGCACAATCCTGCAACCATACGGATAAACGATTCTCTCCCTTTGCCTGCAATTTCCCATACGGTTTTCAACGTAAACAAAGAAAACAGAACCGCATTGCTCAAGAGCCTTTTCCAGAAGGATGACATGAAAAGCGCGCTTGTATTCACCCGGACAAAACACAAGGCCAAAAGCCTGGCAATGCAGCTTAAAAAAGCCGGGTACAGCGCCACATCCCTGCAGGGCAACCTTTCACAGCAGAAGCGGGATAAAGCAATGAGCGGATTCAGGCAGGGATTTTTCAATATTCTGATAGCAACCGATATTGCAGCCAGGGGAATTGACGTTCTCGGCATCTCTCATGTTATTAATTACGACCTTCCCGACACGGTGGAAACCTACACCCATCGAACCGGCAGAACCGGGCGTGCGGAACAGAAAGGGAATGCCTATTCTTTTGCAGGCAGGGATGATAAAAAGATGCTCTCCCTTATTGAAAAGAACCTGGGTAAAAAAATGCACAAGGCGCCCATGCCGGGCATGAATTTCGGCACATAAGCATATCAGCGCCATGGTGATCAAAAAGTTCGGCACCCGGAACCAGTAAAGGAAAAACCCAAATGAATTTTTATATAACCAATTTAGCTTACGGAACCACTGAAAACACTCTGAAAGCACTGTTTGAAGAGTTCGGGGAAATCGATAACGTAAAAATTATAAAAGACCGGTTCAGCGGAAGGTCCAAAGGATTCGGCTTTCTGGATATGCCCAATAACTCTGAAGCAGACAAGGCGATTAAAGCATTAAACGGAACAATGCTTGAGGGCAAGATGATAAAAATACAGCAGGCGGAACCGGAAAGCAAAAAAAAGAAACGGTCCTCCAAAAAGAAAAGGTTTTAAGTATTTCCTGAACCTGGAGAGATGATCCGGATCTGCAGCATGTGCAAGAAAACCGTCCTTTCCGATCTTCAAAAATTGACGAAATCGCGCAACCGCACGGCCCTGACACGACAGGACCGCCCTTGTGAAAAGGCGGCCCTGTCGTGTTTTCGCTTATATTTCCGGACGGAACTTACAGATCAATCACATTGTCCACAGGATTTCCTTCTGAATCAACTTCAGCACTTGTATCTTTAATGCTCTTTTTATTCCCTGCCAGGTGCCCGCTGTTCTTTTCCTTATCCTTCTTTATCCGCAGCTTCATTTTATCCGAAAGCGAATCAATGGAGGAGTAGAGGCTTTCCGATTCCTCTTTCATATGAAGCTTGAGCCCTCCGCAGTTGAAGTTCACCTCCGCAATATGGCGAAGTTTCTCCACCGACAATACAACATCGGCTTCAGCCGGTCTGTCCAGCATTTTATCCAGTTTTTCCAGTTTTTCCCGGACATATGATTTCAGGGAGTCTGAAGAGTCGATGTTTTTAAAGGTAAAAGAGATGTGCATAAAAGAACCTCCTTTAAAGAGTGGTTTGTAACTTATAAACTAACGCATCCCTGAAACGGTGTCAATGCGGACAATGCAATGAAATCTCAAACAGGAATAAAAATATTGGGCTTGTGGTTTTGAAATTCCGGTTCTTGACATAAACTCATGGTTACGCTAATAGTGTATGCTTTGATTCAAACAAAATCCTAACGGCAAAGACCCATGGATTTGCCGCAGCAACAGGAGAACGGAATGGAGCAAAGGGGATATGCCCTGGTCACCGGCGGAAACAGGGGAATTGGAAAAGCGTGCGCTGTGAAACTGGCACGGTCAGGATTTGATGTGGGAATCACATTCCGGTCGGACAGGGAGCAGGCAGAGGAAGTAAAGAAGACGATAGAAGCCCTTGAACGCAAATGCGACCTTTTGCAGTTCGACATCTCGGATTCG
>JAWLES010000076.1:0-6608 GCA_041685935.1 Desulfobacteraceae bacterium
TCCGGTTCGGATATCAAACTCGGCCATATTACCCAAAGGCTTGAAAACCAGGGAGCCAGAATCTTCAAAGGCCACGGCGGGGACCAGATCGGCGGAGCTGATGTGGTGGTGACCTCAACTGCCATTACCCAGGACAATCCCGAAGTCATCCAGGCAAAAGAGAGGGGGACCCCCATTATTCAGCGGGCTGAAATGCTGGCCGAACTCATGCGAATCAAATACGCCATCGCTGTATCCGGGGCCCACGGCAAAACTTCCACCACCTCCATGATAGCAGAGGTGCTGAATACTGCCGGGCTGGACCCAACGGTTATTGTGGGCGGGCTTTTAAAAAACCTGGACACGAATGCCCTTCACGGCAAAGGGGACTATATAGTGGCAGAGGCTGACGAAAGTGACGGCTCGTTCCTCAAATACTCACCCGCAATCGCAGCTGTCACCAATATCGACCTGGAGCACCTTGACTATTACACCGATATCGAGGACATCAAGGAAAAGTTCCTCAGGTTTATCAACTCCGTCCCTTTCTACGGAGTATCCGTCCTTTGCCTTGATGATGAGCATATCCAGGATATTCTCCCGGATATTCACGTCCGGCACATCACCTTCGGAATGACCGCCCAGGCCGATGTGCAGGCAAAGGAGATCGGATTCAAGGGAACCACCTCCTCATTCAGGGTCATTTCAAAGGGGACGTCTCTCGGTAGGATCACACTGAACCTTTCGGGGCGGCACAACATATCAAACGCCCTTGCAGCCGTTGCAACGGCCCTTGAACTCTCAATCCCCTTTGAAACCATTAAAAAGGCACTTGAAAAAATAGAGGGGGTGAAACGCCGGCTTGAAATAAAAGGGGAAAAAAACGGTATTCTGGTTATGGACGATTACGGTCATCACCCCACGGAAATCACGGCAACACTCCAGGCAGTGCGGGAAAGTTTCCCGGAAAAACGGATGGTCGTGCTTTTCCAGCCACACAGGTATACCAGGACCCAAAAACTGTTCAATGATTTTGCCACATCTTTCTACCGGTCTGACAGACTTGTTCTGCTGCCGGTGTACGCGGCAAGCGAACCCGAGATAGAGGGGGTAAACTCAAAAAATCTGGCTTATGCAATCCAGGAACACGGCCATAAAAACGTATCCTATGCAAACGACTTTAACGAGGCTATTTCCGTGCTGACCGGAGAACTCAAGACAAACGACCTTGTTCTGACGCTCGGGGCAGGGGATATTTACACGCTGGGAGAAAAGCTCCTTGACACAATGTAAGACGGAAAACAGTATGACAGAGGACACCGCCAAAGACTACAAAACGCTGTTCAAGGGGATTGAAACCCTGGTGTCCGAACCCATGGCGCGCCATACCTCGTTCGGTGTCGGCGGACCGGCCGAAGTCCTTGTTCTGCCGGAAACAAAACAGGATGTGGCAAGGATACTGAGGATCTGCCGGGAAGAGCGGCTGAAAACCATTATTGTGGGAGGCGGCACCAACATTCTTGTCCCTGATTCCGGAATTGCCGGGGTGGTCATCCGTCTTTTGAAGCTGAAACAAAAGATCGTGGAAAACCGGCCCGACTCAAAAAAGGTCCTGCTGGATATCCCTGCAGGGTATTCGCTTGCTTCGGTATTGCGGCTGTGTTCTAAAAGCGGCCTTGAGGGAGCGGAGTTTGCAGCCGGTATTCCCGGCACCATAGGAGGAGCCGTCCGGATGAATGCAGGAACACCGACTGGCTCCATGTCTGACATAGTTGCCTCTGTGGAGGTAACGGACAGCAGCGGGGAAACAAATATAATCCCGGGAGAACATCTTGATTTTTCATACCGGTGCCTTGACAGCATAAACGGTGTCATAACCGGGGTTTCACTGCTGCTTTCCAGGGAAGACAGAAAGGTCGTAAGGAAACGGATATACCGAAACTATATCCGGAAAAAAACAACCCAGCCCCTTTTGCAGAAAAGCGCCGGATGCTTTTTTAAAAATCCGGTTGACGGAAAGCCTGCAGGGGAACTGATCGAGCGCTGCGGGCTGAAAGGGGTAAAAATCGGCGGCGCCATGGTCTCCCCGATTCATGCCAATTTTATTGTGAATACCGGCAGTGCGGTATCCAGGGATATTTTAAAACTCAAGGACTTTATTTTAAAAGAGGTTTTTCGGGAATTTTCCATTGAACTTCAGCCGGAGGTAATCATTAAAGATGAATAAAAGTCCCGTGAAAAACAGGTACAAAAGAGAACCTGTTGAAAAGAGAAAAAAGCTGCCCGGCTTCAAGCCGGTTATGGGTCTTGCATGTATAGTGCTTACGGCAAGCCTTGCGTTGATATTCCTTCATGATTTTGTGGTACAAATGCACTTTTTTGATGTAGCAGCCGTGACCGTGAAAGGAAACAGCCGGGTCCCGGACTACGAGATCATTGAGCTTGCAGGAATTAAACAAGACAGCTCGGTTCTGGGACTCAACCTCTTTTCCGTGGAAAAAAGGCTCGGAACCCACCCCTGGATTAACAACGCATCAGTTGAACGGAAACTGCCGTCCGGGATTTCAATTCGTATACAGGAACAACAGCCGCTGGCAATTGTAAAAATTGAAAACCTTGCGGATATTCTTATCAACACCGAGGGCATGCCGTTCAAGGAATACAGCCCGCAGACAGACAGGCTGTCCGCACTTCCGGTAATCTCCGGACTCGAACTGACAAGGGTCCGGGACAGGTACATGTTCAACAGCCGTTTGTTCAATTCCGTATTTGACGCGCTGAATCAACCTGACCTGACAAAGATAAAACATATAGAAGCTGACAGAGACACAGGAATTACAGTTACCGGGAAAAATTCTGATACCGGCCCTCGTCCTGAGCGGGAAACAGTCAGTCTGAAGCTGGGATTCAGCAACTATGCTGAAAAAGTCGAACTAGCCGGAAAAATCGAAACCTACTTTGAAAAACGGTTTGAACGCAAAATCATCAGTTCCATAGATCTTTTCAATCCGGACCATATCATCGTAAAAACTAAACGGAGGAGCTCAAATTGCAGGGAGACGAAAACATAATAGCAGGCCTGGATATCGGGACAACAAAGGTATGCGCCGTAGTCGGTGAATATTACAACGATGAGATCAACATCATCGGTGTCGGCTCCCATCCCTCCACAGGCTTGCGCAAGGGATCGGTTATCAATATCGAATCCACTGTAACGTCGATCAAAAAGGCTGTTGAAGAGGCTGAACTGATGGCGGGCTGCGAAATATCATCAGTATACGTCGGCATCGCAGGCAATCATATCAAAGGTATGAACAGCCACGGAATCATTGCCATCAAGGGACGGGAGATCACCCAGAATGATGTGGACCGGGTGGTGGATGCGGCAAAGGCGGTTGCCATCCCAACTGACCGGGAAGTGCTTCATGTAATTCCCCAGGAATTCGTGGTGGATGACATGACCGCCATTCAGAACCCGGTGGGCATGACCGCGGTCAGGCTTGAAGCTAAAATTCATATCGTCACCGGAGGAGTCTCGTCTGCACGAAATATTGTCAAATGCTGCAACAAAGCAGGGCTTGAGGTCTGCGACATAGTGCTCGAGTCCCTGGCCTCCGGGGAGACGGTTTTGACAGCGGAAGAAAAAGAGCTGGGCTGCGCTCTGGCCGATATGGGAGGAGGAACAACCGACCTTGCCATATTCAAGGACAACAACATAAGACACACGTTTGAACTCGCTCTCGGGGGCAACAACCTGACCAACGACATCTCCATCGGACTTCGGACTCCGGTGGCAGAAGCGGAAAAAATCAAAATCGAACACGGGACCTGCCTTGCCAACGAAATCAAAAAGGGAGAGACAATAGAGGTTCCCAATGTCGGGAAAAAGGGTACCAAAACCCTTTCCAGGGAGATCCTTGCGGAAATCCTCGAGCCGAGAATCGAGGAAATCTTTACACTGCTGAAAAAAGAGATATACAGGAACGGGCTTGAAAACGAGTTTCCTTCAGGCCTCGTTCTGACCGGAGGAAGCGTGGTGCTCGACGGTATTTCGGACACTGCGGAATCCGTATTCAACGCTCCTGTCAGGATCGGAGAACCTGAACGCATAGGAGGCCTCAAGGATATCGTGAGAAACCCGGCTTATGCCACTGGTGTGGGACTTGTCATATTCGGCAGTAAAAAATCCGGGTGTGTGGACTTTACCGAAGACAGGAATACCAACTTCAGCAGAATCATCAAGCGGATGAAGCAATGGTTTAAAGATATTATATAAGCTGTGAAGTAATTTTTTAATAAAAACAGGAGGTGGGATGATGACTTTTTCTTATCTGGAAAACGAAAGTTCGGCAAAAATCAAGGTAATCGGAGTCGGCGGTGCAGGCGGAAACGCCGTTAACAACATGATAGACTCGAATCTCCAGGGAGTTAAGTTTATTGTGGCCAATACGGATGCACAAGCCCTTAACAACTCAAAGGCGGAAAAGAAAATTCAGCTCGGTGCGCAGCTGACAGAAGGGCTTGGAGCGGGAGCCGACCCGGAAATCGGGAAAGACGCCGCCATGGAAAACATTGAAGAGATAAGGGACGCCCTGGACGGCAGCCACATGGTATTCATCACTGCCGGATTCGGAGGGGGAACCGGAACAGGTGCAGCTCCGGTTATTGCCGAGATCTGCAAGGATCTGGGGGTACTCACGGTGGCAGTTGTATCAAAACCCTTCTCCTTTGAAGGCAAAAAAAGGGACAAACAGGCACTGGAAGGGGTTGAAAGCCTGAGAGGGATCACGGACACCGTAATAACCATCCCCAACGACCGGCTGAGAGGCATTGCACCCAAAGGGGCCAGAATGCTGGATATGTTCGTTAAAGCGGATGAAATTCTTCACCATTCGGTTAAAGGTATCACTGACCTGATTATCATGCCTGGTCTTGTGAACCTTGACTTTGCAGACGTAAGGACCACCATGAGGAAAGCCGGCATGGCACTTATGGGCATTGGAATCGCCAGCGGGGAAAACCGGGCCATTGAAGCTGCTGAAAGGGCGATTTCCCATCCGCTGCTGGAGGACATTTCCATTTCCGGCGCCAAAGGCGTTTTAATGAACATCACTTCAAGCAGTGACCTGACACTGGATGAAATGACCGAAGCTTCGGACAGAATCCATCAGGAAGTCGGGGATGATGCTGAAATCATATGGGGCCAGACAATTGATGACAATCTGGGCGAAGAAATGCGTATAACTGTCATAGCCACCGGTATCGGCCAGGAGGAACAGGTTCAGGACAACATCCATCATTTTGAACCCGCACCCAGGCGGAAAAAGGAATCCGCCCCGGCAGGCGGACAAAAACAGGGTATGGCAAGGGGTCATGTGAGAACCCCAACCGAAGATGAGCTCCAGAACTGGGACGACTATGAAGAACCTGCTGTGGTCCAGCGCAAGAAAGCGGTGGGAGAGGATATGTCGACCTCTTTCAGTAAAAGCTCCTTTGACGGGGATGATCTTGAAATTCCGACCTTTTTAAGGAGAAAAGCAGACTAACTGCTGATGAAGCGGAAAAACCAGTCAGGATCCGGTAAAAAGGCAGGGGGTGTTTCGGAAAAAGGCGGCGTTTTCAAACAGGCCGGGCGGCTTGCAAAGTGCTGTATCATATATCCGAACACCTACCATACCGGCATGTCAAACCTGGGATTTCAAACCGTATACAGGTATGCAAACCAGGTGGAAGGAGTTTCGTGTGAACGTGCGTTCCTGCCGGATTCCAAATCCGGCTGCAATCGGATCAAAAGCATTGAAACCGCCACGGATATCCGCAATTTCGACATAATTCTGTTTTCCGTGTCCTTTGAAAATGACTACATCCATCTTGCATCTCTCCTGCAGGATGCGGGCATCCCCCTGCGGTCATGTCAAAGAGACCTATCCCACCCTCTGGTCATAGCAGGGGGAGTTGCCTGTTTTCTGAATCCGGAACCGATCGCCCATTTTATTGACTGTTTCCTCCTTGGCGAAGCCGAACCCTTCCTCGGCAAGTTTTTTGAAATTTTCAACAGTTCCGGGACCAGGGAAAAATGCCTTCAAACACTCGCGGAAAGCCTTTCGAGCGCATATATCCCGGAATTTTACACCCTGTCTGAAGAGAATATCAACGGCACACAGGTTCCTGAACCCAGGTTTGCCTATTCCCCGCAAAGAATCCGTCTGCACCATGCGGACCTCAAAGAGCTGAGCACAACCAGCTGTATTCTGACCAAGGATACAGCATTCAGCAACACGTACCTGATAGAATCCGGCAGGGGATGCAGGCATGGCTGCAGGTTCTGCAGCGCAGGTTTCATCTACCGTCCGCCAAGGCGATACCCCGCTTCAACTGTTACCGACGCCATGGAAAAAGCCTCGGGAAGCACCGACAGAATAGGACTTGTCAGCCCCTCTGTATCTGATCATCCGGACATTAACGACTTTTTCATCAAAGCGGCTCAAATGGGTTTGACCCTCTCCTTTTCCTCTTTCAGGGTGGATACCCTGCAACCTGATATTATTCAGAATTTGGGCAAAACCACGGTTAAAACGGCAACAATTGCTCCGGAGGCGGGCTCCCAGCGCATGAGGGATATAATCAAT
>JAWLES010000076.1:6708-11223 GCA_041685935.1 Desulfobacteraceae bacterium
CTGCAACCTGATATTATTCAGAATTTGGGCAAAACCACGGTTAAAACGGCAACAATTGCTCCGGAGGCGGGCTCCCAGCGCATGAGGGATATAATCAATAAAAACATAACCGAAGAGCAGATTCTTGAATGTGTTAATATGCTTGTTCAGGCAGGGATTATCAACCTCAAGCTTTACATGATGGCCGGCCTCCCCTTTGAAGAAGACAGTGATGCCGAAGCGATCAGTACACTTGTGAAAAAAATAAAGCAGGTCTTCCTTGACGCCTCAAGAAAAAAGGGGAAAATCGGCACCATCACCCTGAGTGTCAATCCATTTATCCCTAAGCCCGCCACCCCTTTCCAGTGGTGCGGCTTTTGCCCCGAGCCGGTACTGAAAAAGCGGATGAAAATAATAAAAAACGGTTTGAAAAAGGTCTCCAATCTCCAGCTCAAGTTTGAATCCGGGAAAACCGCCAGACAGAACTGTCTTCTGTCAAAGGGAGACAGGCGGGCCGGGGACATGATCGAAAAAGCGCTTCGCATGGGATGGCCCGGAACAATGAAAGAGGAGAGTGACTATGTAAACCGTATTGTTGACAATCATTGGGATATATATACGCCATTACCCTGGGATATTGTTGACACCGGTCTGGACAAAGGGTTTCTCATCAAGGAATACCAAAAGGCGTGCAGAGGAAAAACCTCACCCCCCTGCCCGGGCATCGACTGCTCCAAGTGTGGTATTTGCCGAACCTCTACAGCCATTGCACCGCATCTTTCTGAAAACAGATAACCACTTTTGCGCCGGGGTACAGCCTTAGAGACCTGACCTCCTGCCCGGACAACCTGAGAGTAAAAAACAGATCACCGATCATGACACTTGTAATAATTTCCATGCCTGCTTTCTCAAGGATCATCCGTGTAATGACACCCTCAAGGCGGTTGTCAAAATTCTCCCTCTCCTTTCCGGATGCATGCGGATTTATGTGCAGATCCTTTTTCCGGACAAGGGCATGGGAATCTTCAGCCGGAGGAGTGTTCACAAACAGCTTTCCTTCACCGCCGATCTTTCTTGCATACAGATCTTCACCCTGCTTTTCCCAGGGCCCGGAAATTATATTTTCCATGCCTGAGCTGAATACCATGCCTTTGAACAGGTAGAGCAGATTATCGCAGATTTCATATAGCCAGTGCCAGTCATGGCTTGCAATCACAAGAGTGGTTCCGAAAAACTCCCTTGCCTTTAAAGAAGCGTCCCTGATAAGTTTTGCGCTGTCTGCATCAACACTTGCAGTAGGCTCGTCCAGCAGCAGAACTTCAGGCTCCAGAATCAGCCTTGCCGCCATTGCGGCCCGCTGAGTCTCTCCGCCGGAAAGCTGATGCCATTTGCGGAAAGCGAACTCCCCGTACGGAAGCCCCACTGTGGCAAGAGCGTTTCTGACCCGGTCATCCAGCTGTTTCGTATCCTTTCTGATCTTCAAGCCATACGCAATATTGTCATACACGCTGCGTTTCAGCAGATACGGCTCCTGGGTGAGCAAGGTCACCCGTGATCGGGACCGGCTGGAGAATGGATACTCCCGCCGCCCCTTGAAATAGATATTTCCGCTTGTGGGCGCGGACACAAAGGCAAGGAGCTTTAAAAGCGTGCTTTTTCCGCTTCCGTTGGGACCTGTGAGTCCGGTTATGGAACCGGCCGGAATCGTCATCTCATCTATATTCAGGGCTTTGGTATCATTGTAGTAATGAACCACATGATCGAGCCTGTACAGTGAGCCGGTCTGATTCATCTCTGCCTCAGAAACGAAACCGAGATGTTTACTGCAAAAGCGATGGTGATCAAAACCAGTCCCAGAGCAATACCGTTTGCAAACATGCCCTTGCCTGTCTCAAGTGCGATTGCAGTGGTAATAGTCCGGGTGTGCCACTTGATATTGCCCCCCACCATCATGGAAATACCTACCTCGGTCATTACCCTTCCGTATGCAGTAACCGCAGCCGCAAGCAGACCGTAGCGAACTTCCCAAAGGCAGGTAACCACGAGGTCTCTCTTTCCTGCACCCAGGCTCATCAAGGTCAGCCGAAGCCGGTTGTCCATGTTCTCCACCGTGGAAGCTGTAAGAGCCACCACTATGGGAAGAGCCAGTATCACCTGACCGATGGCGATTCCGGTGAGGGTAAAGAGAAGTCCGAACTCGCCGAGCGGCCCCCTGGATGTGATGAACGCATAAACCACAAGGCCGATGAAAACAGTCGGCAGCGAAAGAAGAGTATCCACACAGGTTCTTATAAACCGCCTCGCCCTGAAATCGAAATAACCCAGCGCAAAACCCAGCGGAAGCCCCGCTGCAAGACTGATCAGCATGGAAATGGTTGATACTTTCAGACTGGCGGCCACAGCCGACCACGTGGAGCTGTCCAGGGTAATCAGAAGATCAAGTGCCTTTAAAAAGCCTGACAGTAAAAAATCCATACCGGTGTTTTATACTAGCGGGCGTTAGGGATAAAGAGTTTTTTTCCCAGAAGCCGAAAATCCCCGATCAGGTTTCGGGCCCTTTCCCCGGCCATCCAATCGGCAAACCTGACAGCCCGATCATACTTTGAACCCGGACAGTTGTCCGGATTGACCGCAATGACACTGTACTGGTTCATCAGAACAGCATCCCCTTCCACCATGACGGCAAGGCCCGCACTGTCCCCTTTGTCGGAACGGTACTTTATATAGGTCCCCCTGTCCGTCATGGTGTATCCTTTGCGCTCTTCTGCCACGTTGATTGTAGACAGCATTCCCTGGCCCGTCTGAAGATACCATTCAGCCCTTTCCGGAACCTCGACGCCTGATTTTTCCCACAGCAGAAGCTCTTTTTTGTTGGTTCCGGAATCGTCTCCCCGGCTGACAAAAAGAGAATTTAAAGATTTGAGCCTTTCAAGCGCCTGCCTGATATCCTTCCCTTTTATTCCTGCAGGATCGTTGCCGGGTCCTATAATCACAAAATCATTGTACATCACCTGCGTTCGGTTTTTACCGTATCCGTTTTTAATATAATCTTTTTCAGCAGACGGAGCATGAACCAGAAGGACATCCACATCGCATCTTCTGCCAAGCTCCAGGGCTTTGCCCGTTCCAGTGGCGGTCCATTTCAGATCAATTCCCGTGTCTTTTTCAAACTCGGGCTCCAGGTACTCCAGAAGTCCGGTATTGTCGGTGCTCGTTGTGGTTGCCATCATCAGTGTCTCACCCGCCCGTGCACCGGGACAAAAAAAATACAGCGAAGCCAGGAACACCAGACATGTTTTTATCACGGTTCTTTTTCTCATCTTTCCTCTCCTTTGATTCATATAAAAACCTACAGTTGTACTTCATGAACACCCTTTACACAGCATAGTTACTTTTTGTCAATATTTTTTTAATATAAAAGCCATTTGGTCAACAGGCTTACCGAAACTTACAAAAACACACAACAGGTTCAGTGTCACTCCTCAAACCATTAATTCGAACCAGGCACGAATCGGCAAAAAATTAATTTTTTACTTGTGTATCTGTCCAATAAATTTTATAAGGTATCTACTTTTAAAATAAATCAATGATCAAGACAGTTGATCAGTAAACGGCAATATAACAACTGAGACTTTTAAAACAGGAGGTTTTATGTCAACTTTAATTTTTGGCCACAAAAATCCGGATACCGACTCGGTGTGTGCAGCAATCGCACTGGCGGATCTTAAAAAGAAACTGGGCGAAGATGTAGCACCCGTGGTACAGGGGCAGCTCAACCCTGAATCCAAATTCGTACTCGACAAATTCGGCGTCACCGCCCCTGAAGTGGTTACCTCTTATGCAGGAAAGCAGGTTTACCTGGTGGATCATTCCGATCTTGCCCAGAGCCCGGACGACCTGGGTGAAGCCCACATTCTCGGAATTGTGGATCATCACAAGCTCGGAGACGTCACAACCGGCCACCCTCTGGAATGCTGGATCTGGCCCGTGGGATGCTCCTGCACCGTACTTACAAACATGTACAAATTCTTCAATGTTGAAGTTCCCAGGGAAATTGCAGGGATTATGCTCTGCGCAATTCTCAGTGACACTGTAATATTCAAATCCGCCACATGTACTGACGAGGACAGGAAAGCCTGTGAACAGCTTGCTGAAATCGCCGGTATAAGCGACATGCAGGAACTCGGAATCGAAATGTTCAAAGTCAAGTCCGCAGTGGAAGGCACTCCGGTAAGAGAACTGGTTGAAAGGGACTACAAAGACTTTAACATGAGCGGAAAGGGTGTCGGCATCGGGCAGCTTGAGCTTGTTGACCTTTCAATAGTAGATCCTGTCAAAGAGGACCTGGAAAAGGACATTGCAAAACTCAAGGAAGAAAAGGGGCACCACAGCGTTTTCCTCCTGCTCACCGACATCATGAAAGAGGGCTCCGAAATCCTTATCGCATCTGATGACGATTCGGTTGTGGAAAAAGCCTTTGGTGCAAAGCCCTCCAACGGGCGGGCATGGCTTGACGGTGTAATGAGCCGGAAAAAA
>JAWLES010000077.1:0-11177 GCA_041685935.1 Desulfobacteraceae bacterium
TTTTCAGCCACAACAATGTTTGCATCCCGGAGTATGCGCAGATGCTGGGAAACGGCAGCAGGAGAAATCTCCAGGGATTTTGCCAATGCATTACCGCACAGACAGCGTTTTTTTAACAGCTCAATCATACGCACCCGGGTATCAACCGAAAGCACCTTGAATATTCGCGCTGCTTTTTCCGGGGTTGGCATATACCCTCCATTTAGTTAAGTAACTACGCAATTAGTATATCACATAAAAATTGATGTCAACCTGATACATTAATTTTATTAAAAATTCACCAACAGTCCCTGAAACTAACAGCTTGGAAGGCATATGCCGAACAGAGGCAACAGATTATCCGTTATAATCCGAAAGTGGATGCCCGAGTTTTATATTGACACTGACGCTTAATTGCTGGTAAAGATTAATTTCAACCTTATGTATCCTGACGTTTTAACCCTCAAAAGGAGACTTTAAAATGGCGTTTGATCCAGGCCATTTTACCGTAACCGTTGAAGTGGTCCCGCCCGCCGGGGATGATGCCTCAGTAATGATTTCCCTGCTGCAGGATCTTGGCAGGCTCGATTTTGACGGGTTCAGCGTGGCCACCAATCCCGTGGCCAAACCGCGGATGTGCGCAATGGCTGCCTGCAGCCTGATTCAACAGGCAACGAAACGGCCCTGCATCCTGCACTGTACCACCCGGGATCACAACCGGATCAGCCTTCAGGGGCTGTTGTGGGGTGCAAAAGCCATGGGTATCGATACAGTACTTTGCGCCACCGGCGACTTTGTGGCAATGAAAGACAGGGGCAGCGTTTCAGATGTCAAAGATGTTGATGTACTGGATCTGGTTTCAATGGCTTGCGAATCCGGTTTTCAGACGGGTGTTGTTTTGGACTGGCGGCCTGAATCCGGCGGGTTGGAACATGAAATCAGACGGCTTGAAAAAAAAGCTGACGCAGGGGCGGCGTTCGCCGTGACCCAGCCGGTGTATGATGAAGATACCGCCCGTTTGCTGCATGACGCGGTTCAACATATTGGTATTCCTGTAATCATGGGAATCCTGCCGCTTCGAAGCCCCAGACACGCCGTTTTTCTTCACGAAAAAGTGGCAGGAATCGAAGTGCCGGAATCCGTCAGGAACAGGATGGACCAGGCAGCCGACCCGGTATATGAGGGAGCGGTTCTTTCCGGACAGATGATGGATACGGCAAGAGAGCTTTTCGCAGGCGCATGCATCATGCCGCCGTTCGATCATTACGAAATCCTTTTTGACATTATATAAATCGGTAATAAATTAAAATCATCAGTTCCGTATTATTACGGCGGGTCTGAAAACTGAAACCCGGATTAAACTTACAACCGCATGGATGAGAGGTAGACATGACTCAGATCACTTTAAAAGGAAACCCGGTCAACACAACAGGCACACTCCCTGAAAAAGGTTCGGCCGCACCTGATTTTACTCTGACGAAAACCGATCTTTCTGACATCGGGCTGTCTGATTTTAAAGGGAAAAAGCTTGTTTTGAACATATTCCCGAGTATCGATACGGACATATGCGCCATGTCGGTGAGAAAATTTAACAGCGAAGCAGTATCCCTGGACAATACAGAGGTCCTGTGCGTGTCACTCGATCTTCCGTTCGCCCACAAACGGTTCTGCGGTGCCGAAGGCATCGAAAACGTCCATGCCGTATCCGAGCTCAGGGACCGCTCGTTCGGAGACAACTACGGGGCCAGGATGGTCGACGGTCCCCTCAAGGGGCTTTTGTCAAGGGCTGTGGTGGTCATTGACGAACAGGGCACTGTCACATACACCCAGCAGGTACCGGAAATCGGGGAAGAACCGGATTATGAAAAGGCGCTTGAAGCCGTTAAAAGCATCTAGCCGCTCTGTTCAAGGGTAACCCGCCACCCGTTTTCAAACCTGCTGTGACAGGAGGGGCAGATTAAAATGATTTGCCCCTCCTTCGGGCCTTTCATTTTAAACGAGACGTGAAACCCGTCGGTGTATCCGCACGACGGACAGACATAAATTTCCCCCTCGTTGTCAATACGGCTGATACCGTTTTTGGCTCCCATGTTCATGCCAGCTTCCTCCTTTGTGTTTTCCGTTACCTGAACAAATCGGCTTTTTCAAAACAGACGGCTTATTCGTAAATGGTGTGCAGCTTGGGATCAAACGCCTCCCTGACGCCCTCGCCTGTAAACGTTACCGTTATCAGGGTGATAACCAATGCCGCCACCACGGAACTCGATATCCACCACGCCTCCATGTTTTCCCATCCCTGGGAGAGCAGCTCGCCCCAGGAGGGGGTCGGGGCGGGCAACCCGAACCCGAGATAGTCAAGAGAAGTCAGTGCAACTATCCCTCCGGATATGGCAAACGGGGCATAGGTCACGATCACCGAAATGGTGTTGGGAATAATATGCCTGAAGATAATCCTTGCATGGGAAGCCCCGAGCGACCTCACCGCAAGAATGTATTCCCTCTCCCTTTCCTTGTAGGTCATGGTCCGCATGACCCAGGTGATCTGGATCCATCCGAAAAAAGCCATGATTAAAAGCAGGATCATAAAGTTGGGAACCACTATTGAACTGATAATGATGATTACATACAAAAAAGGGATATTGCTCCAGACCTCCAGTACTCTCTGGAAGAAAAGATCGAATTTTCCGCCGAAATATCCCATGGCGCACCCTATGGAAACACCGATTGAATAGTTCAGAAACAGCAGAATCAGGGAAAAGCCCATGGCGATCCTGAAGCCGTAGACAAGCCTTGCCAGAAGATCCCTGCCCACATTGTCTGTCCCCAGGAAGTGCCGGTCCTTAATGGAAGGGGGAAACGGCGGATACTCCGTCAATCTCAGATCATTCTCGTACGGATTGTAGGGCACAGGCGGCAGGATAACGAAATTGCCGCTTCCGCTCTTTTCAAATCTGCGTTTCAGTTCCCGGTAATCTGTCTCATATTCATAGTCAAAACCGAACGTGGAGCCCGGGATCATATCCCCGTAAACCGGAAAAAATAGGCGGCCGTCGTATTTAACCAAAAGCGCCCTGGAGTTGATAAAAAGCTCGGCAAACATGGAAAGAACGAGCATCACCATCAGGATTAAAAAGGAGTAATACCCCCGCCTGATGGATCTGAACCGCTTAAGTTTCCGGGTGGTTTCCGGGGTGAACCTGATCATTTGAACCGTACCCTCGGATCCACAAACGCCACACAGATATCAGAGAGGATGTTTCCGATCATGAAAAGAAGTGATGACACCACCAGAATCCCCATGACAACGGGATAATCCCTGTCCACAACTGATTCATACCCCAGAAGCCCCATTCCGTTGATGTTGAATACCTTTTCGATCAGAAACGACCCCATGAGCAGAATGGAAACGTTGTTCCCGAAATTGGTGGCCACCGGGATCAGGCTGTTCCGAAGGGCATGGCGGAAAACCGCCTTTTTAAAGGACAGCCCCTTTGCTATAGCCGTGCGTATATAATCGCTTGACAGATTGTCCATTAGCGTATTTTTCATCAGTAACGTCATCACGGTAAAAGAGCCGATCACATAGGAGATAAGGGGGAGAACCGTATGCCAGAGGATATCCATGACCTTTTCAAACAGGTTCATGCGGAAAAAATCATTGGAGGTGAGCCCGCCCAGAGGAAATATATCCCATCTGGAAGAAAAAAACACCAGAAGCAGAACACCAGCCACCCATCCGGGTATGGCGTAACCTGTGAAAATCAGCACGGAGGAGGCGTTGTCAAAACCGGATTTGTGTCGCACAGCCTTGGCGATTCCCAGAGGGATACAAACCCCGTAGATCATTACCATGCTCAGGACGCCGAAGTACAGGGAAACCGGGATTCTCTCCTTTATCATGGACCATACCGGGTCGTAATACCTGGTGGAACGGCCCAGATCCCCTTTCAAGACCTTAAAGAGCCACATAAAATAGCTCTCCAGGATCGGTTTGTCAAAACCGTAATATTTTTTTAATGTTTCGATCTGGCTTTCTGATAACGGCTGCCCCCCTGATCCAGTGGCATCCGTGGAGGACGGACCCGAACCCGACGCCTCCATCTGCCTTGCGTTGGAGATGACCCGTTCAATGGGCCCTCCGGGCACAAAACGGGTAATGGTGAATACCATAACAGTGATCCCCAGAAACGTGGGGATGATCAAAAGAAAACGCCTTATGAAATATGCAGTCATGTAATCATTTGAAACACGGATTCAAGTGCCTGGTCAAGTTTTGTCGGATCAGGCCCCCCGGCCTGAGCCATGTCCGGCCGTCCGCCTCCGCCCCCGCCGACTATGGCGGCAGCCTGCTTGACAATATCCCCGGCCTTGTACCTGGTTTTAAGATCATCCGTCACAACGGAAATCAGCAGTGCCTTTTCATTGGATTCAGCACCCAGCAGGATGACGCCGGACCTGATCTTTGCCTTGAACTTGTCTGCAATGTCCCGCAGCTGGGAGGGATTTTCCACTTCCACCCTTTTGGAAAGCACCTTGACTCCGCCGACCTCCCTGATTTCGCTTTCGATATTGTCAGCCGACTTTGCAGCAACTTTTGCCTTGAGGGATTCCACCTGCTTTTCCAGCTCTTTTTTCTCTTTGGACAGCAAGGCGACTTTTTCCGGGAGATCATCAGCGGTTGCCTTAACCATGCCTGAAAGTTCCTTCAATATCCTGTGACGGCGGATACCCTCTTCCGTCGCCATATGTCCGGTGACAGCCTCGATTCTCCTTACCCCGGAGGCAATACCGGTTTCGGACAATATCCTGAAACTGCCGATATCCCCGGATCTCTTCACATGGGTCCCGCCGCAGAGCTCCCTTGAAAAATCTCCCTGGGAGACCACCCGCACCGTTTCCCCGTACTTTTCCTCGAACAGGGCGACTGCGCCGCTCTTTTCCGCATCATCCATGCTCATTTCTTCTGTAGTGACTTCATGGTTCTCACGGATTCTCTGATTGACCCGCCGCTCGATGGATGCCATATCCTCTTCGGAAACAGGAGAAAAATGTGTAAAGTCGAACCGCAGCCGGTCATGGGTTACAAGAGAGCCGGCCTGCTTGACGTGATCACCGAGAATGCTCCGCAAAGCAGAATGAAGAATATGAGTAGCAGTATGGTTGCGTGCGGTGTCTTCCCTTTTTTGCCGGTCCACCTTCATTGTCACGGAGTCTCCCTTGCTGATCCCGCCCTTTTCCACTTCACCCTTGTGAATCACAAGCCCGGAAGGGTCGGAAAAAGTATCTTCAACAGCAATCACGGCGTCAGCTGTTTCAAATACGCCTGTATCACCGGCCTGGCCGCCGGCCATGGCATAGAACGGAGTCTTTTCAACAACAATATCCACCCGGTCTCCCCTGGAGGCTGTGGAAACTTCCTTATTCTCCCGGGACAGGGCAAGGATCACGGACTCATCCTCGGTTCGGCCATATCCGGTGAATTCGGTTTTAACCCCCTGGTTGACAAGCTCTTTAAAAGCAAGGCTCACCCCTTCGAATTTAGCTTTTCTCCTGGATCTTTCCCGCTGTTCCTCCATTTCTTTGTCAAACCCGTCAAGGTCAAGGGTGAGATCCATTGACTTGACCACGTCCCGGACCACGTCCACCGGGAAACCAAAGGTGTCGTACAGCTTGAAAATAACCGAGCCCGGAATTACCTTTTCTCCGGACTTCTCAAGTGACGCGATGGTCTCTTCAAGCAGTTTCATCCCTGTATCCAGGGTCTCGAAGAATTTTTTCTCCTCGTTCTGCACCACGTTGATGATAAAAGAGGCGGATTCCTTGAGCTCAGGGTACGCATCTTCCATGATGTCAAACACCGTTTGAACGGTTTTGTACAAAAACGGCTCCATAAGCCCGAGGTTCCGGCCGAACCGGACGGCTCTTCTCATGATCCGCCGCAGAACATACCCTCTGCCTTCATTGGAAGGCAGAACTCCGTCACAGATGAGGAACGCGGACGCCCTGCTGTGATCGGCAATCACCTTCATGGCGACCTCTGTCTCCTCGGAATCGTATATCCTTTTTCCGCAGAGCGATTCCACCTTTTTCATGATCGGGACAAACAGATCGGTCTCAAAGTTCGTTCTCACATCCTGGAGCACGGCGGCAATCCGTTCCACACCGAGGCCGGTATCGATACTGGGCTTGGGAAGCGGCGTCATGTTCCCGGATTCATCCCGGTCAAACTGCATGAACACCAGGTTCCAAAGCTCAAGGAATCTGTCGCATTCACACCCGACCGCGCAGTCCTCCCGGCCGCAGCCGTATTCCAGTCCCCGGTCGATGTGAATCTCGCTGCAGGGGCCGCAGGGTCCTGTATCCCCCATGGCCCAGAAGTTTTCATCCTCCCCGAGCCGGACGATCCTCTCTTCCGGCACCCCGACCAGATCCCGCCATAAATCGTATGCCTCGTCATCATCCTGGTAGACCGACACCCAGAGTTTTTCCGGGTCAAGCCCGTAGCCGTCTGTCATAAGGTCCCACGAGTATTCAATAGCCTTGTCCTTGAAGTAGTCTCCAAAGGAAAAGTTGCCCAGCATTTCAAAAAAGGTATGGTGCCGGGCCGTGAAACCGACATTTTCAAGGTCGTTGTGCTTACCTCCGGCGCGGACACACTTCTGCGCTGTCACGGCAGTGGAATAATTCCTCTTTTCATCACCGGTGAACACCCTTTTAAACTGGACCATGCCGGCATTTACGAACAACAGGGTGGGATCATCCTGCGGAACAAGGGAAGAACTTCTCACATGCTGGTGACCATGCTTTTTAAAATAATCGATAAAAATACGCCGGGCTTCATTGCCTGTCATACTCGTCTCCTTTTGGACCCACAGTCATTAAGGGTTACTCTCTTCAGCCTGCTCGGTTTTCGCTTTATCTTCCATTCCAATTCCGAGTTTCTCTCTGACCTTCAGTTCGATATCACCGAATATGTCCGGATTGTCCTTGAGGAATATTTTGACATTCTCCCTGCCCTGACCCATGCGCTCTCCGTTATATGAATACCAGGACCCGCTCTTGTCTATCACCTCAAGCTGAACTCCCATGTCGAGAAGATCTCCTGTCCTGGAGATGCCCTCTCCGTACATCAGATCAAACTCCACGCTCTTGAACGGAGGAGCCAGTTTGTTTTTTACCACCTTCACCCTGGTCCGGTTGCCGATAATATCCTGGCCCTCCTTGATGGACTGGGTTTTCCTGATTTCAAGCCGGACTGTTGAATAGAACTTTAACGCGTTTCCTCCGGTGGTGGTCTCGGGGTTCCCGTACATTACCCCGATTTTCATCCTGAGCTGGTTGATGAAAATCAAAGTGGTGTTGGTCTTTCCCAGGGTCATGGTGAGCTTGCGCAGCGCCTGGGACATGAGTCTCGCCTGCAGCCCCATATGGGAATCTCCCATGTCGCCCTCGATTTCCGATCTCGGAACAAGCGCCGCAACCGAGTCCACGATCATGATATCCACGGCCCCGCTCCTGACCAGCATGTCAGCTATTTCAAGCGCCTGCTCCCCGGTATCGGGCTGAGACACAAGGAGTTCATCACAATCAACACCCAGACGTTTTGCATAAGACACGTCAAGTGCGTGTTCCGCATCGATAAATGCAGCGATCCCCCCCTTTTTCTGAGCCTCTGCAACCGCGTGGAGCGCCAGGGTGGTTTTTCCGGAGGATTCCGGGCCGTATATTTCCACCACCCTGCCCCTGGGAAATCCGCCGACACCCAGAGCCTTGTCCAGGGAAAGAGAGCCCGTCCGGATCACCGGCACTTCCTGGATCTCCCTTCCGCCGAGTTTCATGATGGAGCCTTTCCCGAACTGGCGTTCGATCTGACTCATTGCTGTTTTAACTGCCTTGTCTTTCTCCTGCGGGTTGGTACCTGCCATCTTGATCCCCTTGTATATAAATTTAAAATAATATCCGTAATACAATTATACTGTAAAGACCCGCCACCACATCATCCAGAACAATGCCGGCCCCTCCGTGAAATTTTTTTTCAAAAAAACTCACCGGAAAAGGTTTTATAATATCAAAAAGCCGGAAAATTAGAAACCCGGATGCAACAGAACAGACTGAAAGAGAAATTCCAGCCATTGCAACTGTGAGCCCTGCAATCTCATCGATCACGATACACCCGGGATCTTTCTCTCCGATCAGCGCCTCCGCCCGGTCGGATGTCCACATGGCGAAAAGGATCACAACAAGAATGGAAAACACCTGCATGGAGGAAGGAACCAGATAAAGAAGAAAAACAACCGGTATTCCGGCAATTGTCCCGAATGTGCCGGGCGCGAACGGTATTCGGCCGGACCCGGCGCCTGTGGCTAAAAACAGTATAAACTTTTCAAAAAAACCCATAGGGTGAATTTTTATAATCCAGTTTTTTCAATGTCAAGCTCAAGTTGAGCGTAAACCTCCATCAGGGGTATATTTTTTTTATCCGCAATATCCCTGCACTCCTCGTACTCTGGCTGCAGCCGGATTGTACCGTCCGGGCAGGTAATCTCTTTGACCCTGACTTCGCCGAAAGCGGAATTCACCGTAATGATTTTTCTTGCAAGAGCTGCCCTGAACGATGAATAATACCTGACACCGGTTGTGGAACTCTGGCGGAACAAAAGCTGAACCAGGGCCTCAAGCTTCTCTCCTGTGCATATGATCTCGATTTTGGTCCCAGGCCTGTTCTTTTTCATCTGAACCGGAATATGACATACATCCAGCGCTCCGGCATCGAACAGTTTCTCCATAAGGTACCCGATAACCTCCGGGCTCATGTCGTCAACAGCGGTCTCGACCACGTAAACACTCTCCTGAACGATTGCAGGGTCCTCCATGCCCCAGGATGATAAACGGTCACCTGTGACGATACGAAGCATATTGGGAATTTTTGAACCTGTCTTTCTTTTGCCGGCCCCGTATCCCGTTCCTGTAATTCTCATGTCCGGCATCTTTCCGTATGAGACGGCAAATGTGGTCAAAACAGCCGCACCTGTCGGAGTAACCAGTTCTCCTGTGCCGGGCCCGCTTGTTACCGGAACATCCTTTAAAATTGCCAGGGTGGCAGGTGCCGGCACCGGAAGAGTGCCGTGGCTGCATTCCACAAACCCCGACCCCAGTGTAACCCTGGAAGCATGAACCTCGTCTATTCCGAGATAGTTCGCACAAAGGAATGCGCCCACGATATCCACAATCGCGTCCACACCGCCCACCTCATGGAAATGCACGGTATCCAACTCCCTTGAATGAATACTTGCCTCGGCACGGGCGATTTTTTCAAATGCCTTCAGACTCTGTTCTTTTACAGTGTGTGGTAACGGACTTGAGGAAATAATCGATTTTATGGTTTTATAGTCTCTTGGCCTGGCATCCCGGCTCTCTTCCACAAAAACGCTGACCGAGGACAGATGGTTTTTTTCAACCCTTTGGGACCGTATATGGACTCCGGGCAGGGAAAGCTGCTCCAGTTGTTCGTTCAGCCATTTCACCGGAACCCCGAGATCAACAAATGCCCCCAGCACCATATCTCCGCTGATCCCGGAAAAGATGTCAAAATAGGCAATCATACTATGAAACACCGCCTGCAGACTGGATACGGATGATTTCCAGCAGCAGTGACCCGGTACTGACCATATCCTGAAGCGCGATGTGCTCATTCAGCGTATGTACATCTTTCATCCCGGTTCCAAGCACACCTGCAACTATGGATTTGCTGAAGAAAAAATTGGCGTCCGATCCTCCGCCCACGGTTTTTTGTTTTAAAGGAACCCCGAGGTTTTCAGCTGCTTTTTCAGCAAGCCGTATTACTTTATGGTCAACCGGAATGGCTGTTTTGGGATAATCGGTTTTCACCACAAAATCGATTTTCGGGATGTCTTTTTCTTCTGAAAATGCATCTGCCGTTTCCAGGAACGCTTTTTTTATATTCCGGGTAACTTTTTCAAGCTTTGATTCATCATGGCTCCGAACCTCTCCTGCGATTTCAACCAGGTCCGGAACAATATTAACAGCGTTCCCGCCCTTGATGATGCCCAGATTGCATGTCGTTTCATGATCAAGCCTGCCGATCTCAAGAGTTGAGACAGCTTTGGAGGCAACCGCTATGGCATTGATACCCTTTTCAGGCTCTCCTCCTGCATGGGCGGTCCTGCCGTGCACTTTGATATCCAGCTTCACACCGGAGGGTGCATTGGTAACAATACCCTCGGGGTCGGTGGAATCAAGCACATACCCGAAAGTGGAATCAATCATCGAATAATCAAAATATTTGGCCCCCAGAAGCCCGATTTCTTCGCTAACCGTAAACACAATCTCAATCGGCGGGTGATCCATACCGTTCTCCAGCACCACCTGCATCACCTCAAGAATAATGGCAAGAGCGGACTTGTCATCCGCACCAAGGATAGTCTCCCCCTGACTTTTGAACAAACCGTTTTCAAACACCGGTATAACTCCCTTACCCGGCTTGACAGTATCCATATGCCCTGACAGAAAAAACGGCTCTTTTTCAACCGTGCCTTTAAATTTTGCCACAAGATTGCCGCAGTTACCTCCGGTCATATCCGCTGCACGGTCAAAAGCAACAGTCGCCCCCATCTGTTCGAGAGTTTTTGTCAACTCCAGAGCGATCGCCCTTTCCTCAAGGGATTCGGAATCGATTCGTACCAGCCTGTCAAACCTGTCTTTAAGCCTGTCACTGTCTATCATGCTCACTCCTTTACGCCTGATGTATATTTAAAAGAATGTTGACATATCAGAAAAAATATATATACTAAATTTTTGTTTTAAATGCTACAGGAAATTCGGAAGTGCGCGGCTCACTGGTGGGGCCCTCGGACTTCAAATCCGATGTGGGGCGTTAACACCGTCCCGGGTGGGTTCGATTCCCATGCACTTCCGCCAATTTTTCCAATAAAAACAATATGTTAGTATAAAGCAGCTGTTTCCCCGAACCTTCAACAATTCTTCTTTTCGGACTTGGTATCATTTGTGTTGCCGGCAGCGTCGTAAGATTTTAAAAAAGGAGCAGAGCCTCGAGAAGGCCCTGCTTTTGGAGGTAAGTTGATGATTTGTTATCCGGCTACATCGATTCCAGGGTCACAGCCGAGGTTTTTATCAGGGGAGTCGCACTTGCAGTTTGACTCTCTTGTATCCTGATGTCC